>NZ_JBSFPS010000013.1:0-72970 GCF_053588315.1 Streptosporangium sp. NPDC003464
CACACCGGTCCTGGACGCCCGGCCCCGCGGCCACCCGCGGGCCCGGGGCCGCGGGTGGGGGAGGGCCTTACCGGGGGCGCTCTTCCCCTGTGGTCCGGCCGGCCCCGGCTACGGCATCTTCTCGGCGGCGAGCCCCAGCGGCACGTACAGGTGGGGTTCGGCGGTGACGATCGGCCATCCGGTCTGCACGGCGATCAGGCAGCAGTGCGCGGCGCACACGTCGCGGCGCAGCTCGGGGTGGGGGGCGACCAGATAGGCGGCGTTCTCGAGGTCGACCCTGTCGCTGAGCGCGTGGAGCGCGATCCCGGGGGAGGTCACCAGGTCGAAGAGTGTCTGCTGGGCCGCGGGGCGCAGGGCGATGGTCACCTGGTAGGCCGAGGCGGGGACCGCCAGGGTGGCGCCGTCGCGCGTGGCGACGTTCAGCAGCGTCCGCCGGTAGACCTCGGGAGCGGCCGAGTATTGCAGCAGCGCGGAATGGTCGAAGATCTTGCCGTTCACGCGCTGGCCCGTGCCGGGTCCTCGTCGCCGTGCCAGAACTGCTCCATGCGGGAAACGAGCGAGGGGTCGTGTCTGCGCATCTCCTCGACCGCCCGGCCGGCCTCGGCGATCTGGCCGGGGGTGGCAATGCGCACGGCCGAGACGAAGGTGCCGTACAGCCTCGCCCTGAGCTCATCGGGTCCGGGGGTCCGTGACTGCGCCTGATCACTCATGCCCTTCACCATAGCGTGACAGGTTCTTTCCCTCGCGGTTAACGCCTCTCCGGCTCCAGAGCTATTGATCTACATTGTAAAGGCGCCCGGCCGGTTCCAAGATCATTTACAGCGGACTAAAGACTCAATCCCCAAAGAACAGGAGCTTTCGCGGGCCTGAGGGGAGCGGGGTGGTTCCGACCCGGCGGGTGGGTGAGGTACGGCCGTACGGCCGCGCCCGCCGGGCCTTCTCAGGAGAGGGTGCGGGCGCGGGGGCGCAGGGCGCCGGCCGAGGCGGCCATGAAGGCGGCCAGCAGGGCGGGGATGGCCAGGGCGCCGGGCAGGCCGATGATCTCGGCGGCGCCGCCGATGATGGCGGGCCCGGCGACGAGTCCGGCGTAGCCGACGGTGGCGACCTGGGCGATGGCCTCTCCCGCGCGGGCGGGGTCGTGGTTTCCGGCGGCGGAGAAGACCTGGGGGACGATGGTGGCCAGGCCGAGGCCGAACAGGGCGAAGCCGGTGATGGCGACGGGGATCTGGCCGATGAGCAGGGCGGTGGCCAGGCCGAGGGCGGCGATGAGGCCGGAGTAGCGGACCAGGCGGACGGGGCCGAGGTGGAGGGCGAGGCGGTCTCCGGCGAAGCGGCCGACGGTCATGGCGGTGGAGAAGACGGCGAAGCCGAGGGCGGCGATGCCTTGGGGGGCGTGGAGGTCTTCGAAGAGGTAGACGGCGGTCCAGTCGACGGCTGCGCCTTCGCCGACGAGTCCGGCGAAGGCGACGACGCCCATGAGGACGATCCAGCCTGACCAGCGGGCGCGGGTGGGGGGTGTGGTGGGTCGGGTGGTGGGGTGGGGGGTGGGCAGGAGGTGGCGTCGGGCGTAGAGGGAGATGAGGGCGAGGGGGATGCCGGTGGCGGCCAGGGTGGTGCCGGCGCTGAGGTCGAGCCAGGCGAACAGTCCGCCGATGCCTGCGCCGATGAGGCCGCCGACGCTGTACATGCCGTGGAAGGAGGACATGATGGGGCGGCGGTAGGCGCGTTCGACTTCGACGCCGTGGGCGTTCATGGCGACGTCGAGGGAGGCGTTGATGAGGCCGTACAGGAACAGGGCGGTGATGAGGAGGGGGAGGGTGGGGGCGTAGCCGGGGGGGATGAGGGCGAGGGAGGTGGCGACGGCGGCGGGGGTGAGGAGGCGGGCGCTGCCGAGGCGGTCGGTGAGGCGTCCGGCGAAGCGCATGCCGATGACGAGGCCGGCGGCGATGGCCAGGAGGCCGTAGCTGAGTTGTCCGTCGCTGAGGCCGAGGTCGTGTTTGACAGCGGGGATGCGGGCGGCCCAGGCGCCGGAGGCGGTGCCGAGGAGGGTGAAGAAGTAGGACACGGCTCGGCGGGCGTTGGTGGCCTGCTGGGTGGGTGTGTCGCTCACGGGTGTCCCTGGGGGGTGGTCGGCTCAGGGTGTCGTCCGGTCAGGTGGGTTTGGTCATCCTGTTTTCAGGTGGTCTTGGTTGCTGGTGAGGGTGAGGGCGGCGGCCTGGATCTTGTCCATGACGGTGGACAGGTCGTGGAGGGTGGGGGTGTCGAGGAGTTGGAGGAGGCGGCGGAAGTCGGCGAGGCCGGCGTCGGCGAGCTGTTCGGTGAGGGCGTGGCCGGCGGGGGTGAGTTCGACGCGGCGGATGCGGCGGTCGTTGGGGTCTTCGCGGCGGGTGACGAGGCCGTGGCCGATGAGGCGGTCGACGATGCCGGTGACGGTGCCGAGGCCGACGCCGAGGTGGTGGGCGAGGTCCTGGCCGGAGGCGGAGTCCTGGAAGGACAGGATCATGACGACCTTGAGTTGGCGCATGGTGAGGTTGGAGTCGAACAGGGGTGAGGGGGGGCGGTGCTGGGCGAGGAGTCGTCCCAGGTCGCGTTGGATTGCGCCGATCCGGTGGATCAGCTGGTCGCGTTCGTCGTTCACACTCACCTCTCGCTTCCTGAGAAGGTTATCAGGATTGCTAGAGGTCGTTAAATATTCGTGCAATGCGAAGTGTTAGTGTGGGCAAAACTTATTGTGACGTCCCCTTTAGGAGTCCGCCCCCATGACCGCCTTGGCCAGGTTGAGCCTTGCCAACCGCAGCCTCGTCATAATGATCGCGGTCGTGTTGAGCGCGTTCGGCGCCTTCGCGATCCCGTCGCTGAAACAGCAGTTGCTGCCCTCGCTCTCCTTCCCCGGCGCGTTCGTGGTCGCCGCTTATCCGGGTGCCTCCCCTGAGATCGTGGAGGAGCAGGTCACCGAGCCGATCGAGAACAGCTTCCAGGGGGTGGAGGGTGTCACGGAGGTGACGTCCACCTCGGCTGAGGGGGTGTCGCAGGTTCAGGTGGCGTTCGAGTACGGCACCGACATCGACGCGGCGGTCGGGGAGATGCAGCAGGCGGTGTCGCGGATCGGCGCCCAGCTGCCGGACGGGGTGGATCCGCAGGTGCTGGCGGGCGGGACCGATGACATCCCGGTGCTGGTGCTGGCGGTGGAGGCCGGCGGTGACGAGCGGGCGATGGCTGATCGGCTTGAGCGGATCATGGTGCCGGAGCTGCAGGGCATCGAGGGTGTCCGTGAGGCCACGGTGACCGGTACGCGGGAGGAGACCGTGGTGGTCACTCCGGATGCCAAGAAGCTGGCGGCGCGGGGGTTGGCGCCGACGGCGGTGACCGATGCGCTGCGGGGCAACGGTCAGCCGGTCCCGGCGGGGAGTCTGGTGGAGGACAAGGCGTCGCTGACGGTTCAGGTGGGCCGGCGGATCGCCTCGGTGGAGGATCTGCGTAATCTCTATCTGGTGCCTGCGGCTCCGGTGCAGGCGCAGGTGCCGCAGCAGGCGCAGCTTCAGCAGCTTCAGCAGGGTCGTCAGGCGCCGGGTCAGGGTGCGGCGCTGCCGCAGCAGGTGCGGCGTCCGGCGGCGCCGCAGCCGGTGAAGCTGGGTGAGGTGGCCGATGTCGAGCGGTCGCCTGCGCAGCGTACTTCGTTGACGCGTACCAATGGTGAGCCGAGCCTCGGGGTGTCGGTGACGATGACGCCTGACGGCAACGCGGTGGCGATCTCTCATGCGGTGCGGGAGAAGTTGCCGGAGATGGTGCGGGCGGTCGGTGATTCCTCCGAGGTGACGGTGGTCTTCGATCAGGCGCCGTATGTGGAGCGTTCGATCGAGGATCTGACGACTGAGGGTCTGCTGGGGCTGGCCTTCGCGGTGCTGGTCATTTTGGTCTTCTTGTTGTCGGTGCGTTCGACGCTGGTGACGGCGGTGTCGATCCCGCTGTCGGTGGTGATCGCGTTGATGGCGCTGTGGCTGGGGGATTACTCCCTCAACATGCTGACGCTGGGGGCGCTGACGATCGCGGTGGGCCGGGTGGTGGACGACTCGATCGTGGTGTTGGAGAACATCAAGCGGCATCTGGGGTATGGCGAGGCCAAGCGTGACGCCGTTGTGGCGGGTGTGCGTGAGGTGAGCGGGGCGGTGACGGCCTCGACGTTGACGACGGTGGCGGTGTTCTTGCCGATCGCGGTGGTCGGCGGCATGGTGGGGCAGTTGTTCGCGCCGTTCGCGATCACGGTGACGGTGGCGTTGCTGGCGTCGTTGCTGGTGTCGTTGACGGTGATCCCGGTGCTGGCGTACTGGTTTTTGAAGGCGCCGGTGCTCAGTGCGGAGCAGGCGCGTGTGGTGCGTGAGGAGGCCGAGGCCAAGGAGCTGCGTAGTCCGTTGCAGCGGGCTTATCTGCCGGTTCTGCGGTTCGCGACGCGGCGGCGGCTGGTCACGGTCCTGGTCGGTGTTGTGGTCTTCGTGGGGACGATGGGGCTGGCCGGGCGGTTGGAGACCAACTTCTTGGACTCCTCGGGTCAGAACACGGTCTCCATCAGTCAGCGGATGCCGGCCGGTACGGATCTGGCGACCACGGACGCGGCGGCCAAGAAGGTGGAGGAGGTGCTGTCGTCTTTCGAGGAGGTGGAGGATTACCAGGTCAACGTGGGCTCCGGTGGCGGGTTCATGGGGGCGGCCAGTGGCGGTGGCGGTGATCGGGCCTCTTATTCGGTGACGGTGGCCGAGGGGGTCGACACCGCTGTGCTGGAGGGGGAGCTGCGTGATCGGCTCAAGGGGCTGGCGGATGCCGGTGAGATCACTGTGGGTGGCGCTCAGGGGGGTCCGGGGGGTGGTTCGACCAACCAGCTTCAGGTGATCGTGCAGGCTCCGGACGATGCGACGCTGCGCAGCGCCGCTGAGGCGGTGCGTGGTGTGATGGCCGGTCTGGGTGGGTTGCGGGATGTCTCGTCCAACCTGGAGGCCAGTGCTGAGCGTGTCGAGGTCCGGGTGGATCGCAGGAAGGCGGCGGCCAAGGGGCTGACCGAGGCGCAGATCGGTCAGTTGGTGGCGCAGCGCTTCCGTGGTGCTCCGCTGGGTCAGGTGACCGTGGACGGGCGGGCCAGTGATCTGATCGTGCGGACCGGTGAGGCGCCGCAGGATGTGAAGGCGATCGGTGCTCTGAAGCTGCCCAGTGCGGCTGGGGAGGTCGAGCTGGCGGATGTGGCGAAGGTGGCCAAGGTCGAGGGTCCGACGCAGGTGACGCGGATCGACGGTGAGCGCAGTGCGACGGTCTCGGGTACGGCCACCGGCAGTGATCTGGGCAGTGTGACGTCGGCTCTGACGGCGAAGCTGGAGGCTCTGGCGTTGCCGGCGGGGGCGGGTTTCACCATTGGTGGTGTCAGTGCCGACCAGGCGGAGGCGTTCGGTCAGTTGGGGCTGGCGATGCTGGCGGCCATCGCGATCGTCTTCATGATCATGGTGGCGACGTTCCGGAGTTTTGTGCAGCCGTTGGTGCTGCTGGTGTCGGTGCCGTTCGCGGCGACGGGTGCGATCGGTCTGTTGCTGGCGACGGGCACTCCGATGGGGGTCCCGGCGTTGATCGGCATGTTGATGCTGATCGGTATCGTGGTGACCAACGCCATCGTGCTGATCGATCTGGTCAACCAGTACCGGCAGCAGGGGCTGGGCGTGGTGGAGGCGGTGATGGAGGGTGGCCGGCGGCGTCTGCGGCCGATCCTGATGACCGCGGTGGCGACGATCTTCGCGTTGATCCCGATGGCGCTGGGTCTGACGGGGTCGGGCGGGTTCATCTCCCAGCCGCTGGCGATCGTGGTGATCGGTGGTCTGCTGTCGTCGACGCTGCTGACGCTGGTGTTGGTGCCGACGTTGTATGTGATGGTGGAGCGGACCAAGGAGCGGTTCGGCCGGCGTTCGGCGGGGGGCAGGCACGGGGCCGAGGTGAAGGTCTATGACGCCGGTGAGCTGACCGCGACGCGGTAGCGGGCTCTGCCGGGCGCCGGTGAAGGGGTGTGCCGGTCGCCGCGTGGTGGTCTTTGCGCCGCGCGGTGGCCGGCTTTTCCGGTTCGGGGCGGGGTGGTGTCGGGCGGGTGGGGGTGACCCTGTGCGGGGCGTGGTGGCGGGGCGGCAATAGACTGACGCAACGTGAGTGCCAAGCCGCGTATCCCCAATGTCCTGGCCGCCCGCTATGCCTCGGTGGAGCTGGCCCGTCTGTGGTCTCCTGAGTACAAGGTGGTGGCCGAGCGCCGCCTGTGGCTGGCGGTGCTGGCCGTGCAGGCGGAGCTCGGGGTGTCGGTGCCCGCTCAGGCGGTGGCCGACTACGAGAAGGTCGTCGAGCAGGTGGATCTGGCCTCCATCGCCGAGCGGGAGCGGGTGACCCGTCATGATGTGAAGGCCCGTATCGAGGAGTTCAACGCCCTGGCCGGGCATGAGCACGTGCACAAGGGGATGACCTCGCGTGATCTGACGGAGAATGTCGAGCAGCTGCAGATCCGCGACAGCCTGCTGGTGGTGCGGGATCGGTGTGTGGCGTTGCTGGCGCGGCTGGGGGCGCTGGCGGCCGAGCATTCGGGCACGGTGATGGCGGGGCGTTCGCACAATGTGGCGGCGCAGTCGACCACGCTGGGCAAGCGTTTCGCGTCGGCGGCCGATGAGCTGCTGGTGGCTTTCGCCCGGTTGGAGGAGTTGATCGGCCGTTATCCGCTGCGGGGTGTGAAGGGCCCGGTGGGCACCGCTCAGGACATGCTGGATCTGCTGGGCGGTGACCGGGGCAGGCTGGCGGAGCTGGAGGACCGGGTGGCGGCGCATCTGGGGTTCGCGCACCGGCTGACCAGTGTGGGGCAGGTCTATCCTCGTTCGCTGGACTACGAGGTGGTCACGGCGCTGGTGCAGCTGGCCGCGGCCCCTTCCTCGCTGGCCAAGACGGTCCGGTTGATGGCCGGGCACGAGCTGGTCACCGAGGGTTTCGCCGAGGGTCAGGTCGGCTCTTCGGCGATGCCGCACAAGATGAACACCCGTTCGTGTGAGCGGGTCAACGGCCTGACGGTGGTCTTGCGCGGGTATGCCTCCATGACCGGTGAGCTGGCGGGTGACCAGTGGAACGAGGGGGATGTGTCCTGCTCGGTGGTGCGGCGGGTGGCGCTGCCGGATGCGTTCTTCGCCTTCGACGGGCTGGTGGAGACGATGTTGACGGTGCTTTCGGAGTTCGGGGCGTTCCCGGCGGTCATCGCGGCCGAGCTGGACCGGTATCTGCCGTTCCTGGCGACGACGAAGATGCTGATGGCCGCGGTGCGGGCGGGGGTGGGCCGGGAGAGCGCCCATGAGCTGATCAAGGAGCACGCGGTCGCTTCGGCGCTGGCGATGCGTGAGCGGGGCGCCGGTAACGAGCTGCTGGACCGGCTGGCGGCCGATGAGCGTTTCCCGCTGGATGCTGCGGGGCTGGCCGGGCTGCTGGAGCAGCGGATCGCCTTCACCGGGGCGGCGGCCGAGCAGGTGGAGTCGGTGGTGGCGCGGATCGGGGAGATCACCGCCCGTTATCCGGCGGCGGCCGCTTACACCCCTGGGGCGATCCTCTGAACGCTGTGGAGCTGAGGGCCGCCGCCGAGGTGGCGGCGGCCTGCGATGACGACACGCTGGTGGTGTGGGCGGCGCAGGGCATGCGCGGCGGGGTGCGGGCGTGGGCGCTGGGGGAGGCCGTGGCGGTGGCGAGCCCGGATCTGAACCGGCGTGACCGTCTGACGGTGCGCGGTGGGGCGGGCGAGGTGGCCGCCGTGCTGCGGCTGGCGCTGCCGGAGCTGGGGCCGTCGTATCGGCTGCTGGGGGAGCGGGCGCTGGTGGCGGAGCTGTCGGAGCGGCTGCCCTGGGTGGGGCAGATGTGGTCGTTCGAGTGGATGGACTCCGGCCCGGTGGCGGCTGCGCGGGCCGCGGCGGGGCCGGCGGGGTGGCTGCGGGACGCCGATGCGGAGGTGGGCGCGCTGCTGGCGGAGGCGTCGCCGTCGTCGTGGGCGGTGCCGGGGCTGGCGGGGGTCCGCCGCTGGGCGGGGCTGCGCGCCGACGGCGGGGCGTTGGTGGCCGCGGCGGCTGATGCCTGGTCCTGTCCTGAGGTGGGGTTCGTCGCCGGGGTGGCCACCGCCGCCGCCCATCGCGGCCGGGGGTACGGCCGGCAGGTGTGCGGGTTCGTCTTCGCCGCGCTGGCGGCCGAGCACGGGCGGGTGGCGTTGATGGTCGACAGTGACAATCGGGCGGCGATCGGCCTGTACGAGGGGCTGGGGATGCGGGGCCGGACGGTGGCGGCGGCGACGTTGGGAGGGTGAGCCGGAGCGCGGTGGCGGCGGTTTCCGCGGGGTGGGGGAGCGGGGGGGAAAACCTGGTGCGTCGGGCGGTCACGCCCGGCAAAGTGGACGGAATGATGTCCAGTTTTGTGCCTGGTCTGGAGCTTTCGCGTACCTTCTATGCGCAGGTCGTGCGGCCGTTGGTCGCCGACGTTCCCCACAGTGCGGCGTTGGTCGGGCCCGGCTCGGAGGTGCTGGCGTTCGACACCGAGCGCTCCACCGACCATGACTGGGGGCCGCGGGTGGTGCTGTTCGTGGCCCCCGAGGCCGTCGGGCCGGTGCGGGAGTCGGTCACCGCGGCGCTGCCGCCGCTCTTCGGCGGCTATCCCACCGCCTTCGGCGCCGGGCACGGCGTGGAGGTCACCGGCGCCGCCGCCTGGCTGCGCGGGCGGCTGGGGTTCGATCCGCTGGAGGGGGTGGGGGCGCTGGACTGGCTGGCCACGCCCTGGCAGCGGCTGGCGGAGGTCACCTGCGGGGAGGTCTTCCACGACGGGCTGGAGGTGCTGGAGGGCGCCCGCGCCGCGCTGCGCTGGTATCCCGGTGACCTGTGGCGGTATGTGCTGGCCTGTCAGTGGCGGCGCCTGGCCCAGCGGGAGGCCTTCCCCGGCCGGTGCGGGGAGGTCGGTGACGATCTCGGTTCGGCCGTGCTGACCGCGGGCCTGGCCGATGACCTGATGCGGCTGGTGCTGCTGATGCGCCGCCGCTACCCGCCGTACGGCAAATGGCTCGGCAGTGCCTTCGCCCGCCTGCCGGGTACGGCCGAGCTCGGTGACGCGCTGTCGGGTGCGCTGGGCGCCGGGGACTGGCGGAGCCGGCAGCGGCATCTGGGCCGCGCTTATGAGCGGGTGGCCCAGATGCACAACCGGCTGGGCCTGGGCGAGATCCTGGAGACCACGACGCGGGCCTATCACCGGCGGCCGTTCGAGGTCATCGACGCCCAGCGGTTCGCCGACGCGCTCACCGCCTCGGTCGCCGACCCGTGGGTGCGGGCGCTGCCGCCGACCGGTTCGGTCGACCAGTTCGGCGGCTCCACCGATCTGCTGATGTGCCCGCGGCGGTGCCGGGCGGTGACGCGGGCCGTACTGGAAGGCGGTGAGGGGGGCGAGGGGGGTCTTTAGGCGGCGACCGGCTCGCGGGCGGCGGCCAGCATGCGCCGCTCGAACCACAGCGAGGTGAACGGGGGCACCGCGCACGCCAGGCCCAGCACGACCGTGCCGGCACTCCAGCGGGCCTCGCGGGCGGCGGCCAGCACTCCGGCGACGTACAGCACGAACAGCGCGCCGTGGATCGGGCCGAAGATCTTCACCCCGAGGTCGCCCGAGTCCACGATGTATTTGAAGAACATGCCGACGAGCAACCCCGCCCACGAACACGCCTCGGCGATCGCCACATAACGGAACAGACGCAGTGCGGTCGGCACAGCGGACACCTCTCCTCAGGTCGGGAACGCCCCCAGCTTAGGGGGAGGGGGGACAGGTCCCGCCGCCGGTGCCGGCGATCACCGCCGGCCGGAGGGGTGAGCGTCCTGCCCCGCCCGTGCCATGGCGCGGGCGGGGCAGGGGAGGGGGTCAGCTCCGGGCGCGGTCGGCGTTGGCGTGGACGGCCTGGCGGATGTAGGCGCTCAGCCCGGCCGCCACCTGCTCGTAGCCGGCCGCGAAGCGGGGGTCGGCCACATACATGTCGGCCAGGCCGCGGTGGATGTCGTAGGAGCAGTCGTAGCACCAGCGGGTGATGTGCGCCCGGTGCCGTTCGGCCAGCTCCATCGCCCGCTCGCCGTCGGCCGGCAGGCCGCCGGCGAGGGCCTCGGCGAATTCCGCCACCGTCTGGGCGGCCTCGGCCTTGAAACGCGTCCAGTCGTCCTTGGTCATCGCGGCCATGCGCCGCCGCGACTGCGTGTAGGGCTCGGTGCCGCCCCAGCGGTCACGCGCCTCAGCGTCATACTTTTCCGGGACGAAATCCCCGAAAACGGTGAAGCGTTCCTCGGGGGTCAACGAGATGTCCATGCTGTGCGCCTCCATGGCGTGTTCCACGGCCGCGGCCATCGCCCGCAGCCGGCCGATGCGCCGGGTGAGCAGCTCGTGCTGGCGCCGCAGGTGCGTCAGTGTGTCGGCGCCGGACTCGCCGAGGATGACGGCGATCTCCTCCAGGGGGAAGCCGAGCTCACGGTAGAACAGCACGTGCTGCAGCCGCTGCAGGTCCGCCTGGCTGTAGCGGCGGTAGCCGGCGGCGGTGCGCCGCCCGGGCGGCATCAGGCCGATGTCGTCGTAGTGGTGCAGCGTGCGCACGCTCACCCCGGCGAGCCGGGCCACCTGCCCGACCGAGTAGTCCATGGAGTCCACGGCGCCCCTTCGCTGTCGTCTCCTGCCGGGGTGACCCTGACCCAGCATGAACCCTCCCGTTACGGGAGGGTCAACCCGCCCCGGGGGAGCCGGCGCACCGGCTCACCCGAGGCGGCCTCCCGCGGAGCGTGAGCCCTCGGACGGAGGATGAGCCATCGGCTATCGCCAGCACCAGACCCGGCCGCAGCGCCATCCCGCGCCCGGGACGGCCCCGGTTGGGCACGTGCGGGTCCTCGTGCATGGCCCGGCCGAGGCCGTGCCCGCCGAAGTCCTCGGGGACCTCGCAGTCGGCCTGACGCCCGACCCGCGCCACGGCGTGAGCGACGCTGCCCAGGCGCCCTCCCGGCACGCACGCGGCGATCGCCGCCTGCAGCGTGGCCTCGGCGGTGGCGATCAGCTCCAGGTCGGCGCGGTGGGCCGGGCCGACCTGAAGCTGATCGCCGAGTCTGCCGCCCAGCCGTCCAGGTAGGCGCCGCAGTCGACGCTCAGCCGGTAGCCGTCAGGGACGCCGTCACCTCGACCGCGGACTTGGTCTCCACCATGTGCCGCGCTCCCGGCTGCCCGATACATATACCGGTATTGTTATCACGGTTGCTAGGGTGGTCGGCATGGTGCGACCTCCACTGACCCAGCTCGACCACGAACGCGGCCACCGCCTGGGCGCGATCCTGCGCCAGGCACGCGGCCCCCGCAGCATGGCCGAGGTGGCCGCCGCCGCGGGACTGTCGGCCGAGACCCTCCGCAAGATCGAGACCGGCCGGGTGCCGACCCCGGCCTTCTTCACCATCGCCGCCCTCGCCCACGCCCTGGGCATCTCCCTGGACGTCCTGGCCGAGGTGGCCGCCGCCGAACACGCCGCCTGAGCGGCCCCGGACGGCGGTGAACTGGCCTACATCCGTGACGGGCTCTGCATCGCGGCCGGGGTGACCAACGCGCTGAAGAGGGCCCCGGCGCGGGCGAGTCCCGCGGCCGCACGGCCTCACCAGCGCGGCCACCTCACCGGCCGCCCGAGGGCCTCCGCAGCAGCGGATGCGACCGCATCGCCACCTCCAGCTCACCGGGCAGCTCGTCACGGTAACGGCCCAGCGTCGCCAGGTCGCTGTGGCCCAGCACCCGGCGTACGGCGTCCATGTCCACCGCGTCGGCCAGCAGATGGGTGGCGGTGGTGTGGCGCAGGCCGTGCGGGGTCACCGAACGCCGCCGGTCGGGATCCACCAGCCGCTGCACCCGGTCGATCACCGCCTGCACGTCCCCCCGCGCCAGGCGCTTGCCCCGCCACGACAGCAGCAGCGCCTTGTCCGGCGACTCGGCCCGGCCCCGTGCCAGGTAGACCTCCAGCACCTGCGCGACGTCATCGGGCAGCGGCACATCACGCGTCTTGCCGCCCTTGCCGAAGATCCGCCAGTAACGCACCCCGTCGTTGGTGTAGAAATCCTCCACGTTCGCCCGCACCAGCTCCGAGACGCGCGGCCCCATCGTCGACAGCAGCAGCACGATCAGCGCATCCCGCAACTCGGTGCGCTGGTCACGCCGCCGGCTCCGGCCGTCGGCGGCCGGCCCCTCAGCGATAGGCGGCCCCTCGGCGGCGGCCGGCCCCTCAGTGGCCGGCTCCTCGGTGGCGGGCGCCTGCCCCCGCGGCACCACCCGGCCCTCAACCGCCCGGCCGTCACCGGCGCTGAGATCACGGGCCGCACCGATCAGCCCCTGGGCCTGCTCACGCGTCAGCGCCCGCCGCTCCGGACGCAACCCCCCACGCTCCCGGGCCGTGATCGTCGCCAGCGCCATCGGATTGACCTGCACCCAACCCGCCAGCATCGCATGCTTGAACAGCGCCGACACCGACCGCCGGAAGCGCGCCTGCGAGGAGGCCGACTGCAGCCCGGCACCCGGCTCGGCCCGCCGGCCGTCGGGCTTACGGGCGAAGGCCAGCAAAATCGCGTCCACGTCCTCGCCGGTCAGATCATCGAGGACCTGCCCCTCACCCGCCAGCCGTACGAACGTGGCCACATCCCGCGCGTAGACCTCCGCCGTCGCCGCCGACAGCGCACCCGTCAGCGTCTTGGCGCGGATCAGCTCCACATAACGATCGGCCGACTCCTGCACGGTGAGGCGATTCAGATCCACTGGCCGCATGGTCGCAACGACACCCTTCTCCTCCAACGCGCCGAGTCGTCGTGCCGACCGTAGCGGCCGGCACCGACAACACCCGCCCCGGGGCCCATGACGTGCCGGGGGAGCGGGCCCTCACCGCCTGCCCGCAACCTGCCCGGCCTCACCCCCGCCCACCCGCGGGAAAACCGCACCCAGACCACACCCCACCCCTACGCAGACGATCACACATGACCGCCCCCGCAGCGCCTATACGGAAGTCTCACCCTTCTCAGAAACCTCACCCCTCTCAAGGGCGATCACGGAAGGCACGGTTCCGGCGGACTCCCACGCATCCAGGGAGGCCGAGCGGGCCCGATCCGATTGCCGCGACCGTAGGATCACCCCATGCCGAATCTCGGACCCGTGGAGCTGCTGGTGCTGCTGGTGGTCATGGCAGCCCTGGCCGCCTTACTGATCACCACACTGATACGGCTCTCCACCCGCGGGCGACCCCCCACCGCGCAAACGCGGCAACAGCTCAGCGCCCCGCAGCTTCAACAGCAGGCCGGCGAGCTGATCGACGCCGGCAAACCCATCGCCGCGGTCAAACTCGTCCGCGAGCAGACCGGCCTCGACCTCAAAGACGCCAAGCGATACGTCGACGACCTGCGCGCCGGCCGGGCGCCCCGGCCGCCCCAGCCCCGCTACGGCGCAGCCCCGCCGCTGCCACCCGGTCCCGGCGCCGACCTGGCCACCCGGGTGCGCCTGCTCAGCGCCGACGGCCGCAGAGAGCAGGCCGTCCTGCTGGTACGGGGCGAGACCGGCATGAGCGAGCCCGAAGCCCGGCGCTTCGTCGAGTCCATCCAGGCCTGAACCCCGGCACGCCCCCAGGCGCTGCGCCCGCACAGCCGTCCGCCCACGGCGGCCCTGCCGGACGGGAGGGCGGGGGAGCAGCCCACCCGGACGGCACGGTGCCGTCACCCGGGCACCCGACGGCCGGCGGCTACATGTAGGGGCGGGCGACCGCGACCAGCTCGGCGACGGCGTCAGCGGTCCTGACCGGCAGCGCCGACGGGGGAGTGCGCTCACGCACGTCCTCGGTCCTGATCGCCATCACCGCCGGGGGACTGCCCAGGTCGCCGTAGCGGCCGGCGACCGCCTCGGTGATCACCTCGCGCACGCCGGCGACCACCTCCTTGGGCGAGTGCCGCACCCCCGAGATCGACAGGTAACCGATCAGCGCCGCGAAGCGCAGCTCCTCTGCCATCGACACGGTCGACCCGCCGTCATGCGCCGGCGGACCCGGCCGATCCAGCCAGAACACCCCGCCGTGCAGGAAGCCCGAATAGGACGCCTCGCCATCCCCGAGCGTCCGCACCGTGTCGGCCAGCAGGGACCCGAACTCGGCCAGATCCGCATCCGGCGGCAGATCGGTGGTGACCAGCAGCGGCACTATCAGCGAATCCAGCATCGGCAGCATCCCTCCACGAGTCGGCCCATCGTAGGATGCCGCACCGACAATCTCGGCGAGCCCGTCGCCCCCGGCGCGTCGGCACCCCAATCCGCCCCGCGCCACGCCAGGCCGCGCCACGCTGGGCTGGGCTGGGCCACGTGGCGCGGACCGGCCCGGGGCATAGCCCGCCCCGGGCCGTGCAAGCCCTCGGCAGCCCTCCGCGCCCGTCCTGTGCCCTGTGTCCCGGGAGCCGGAAGGGCGGAGACGCGGAGCCGCGGAGCCAGGGCAAGAAGACGGAGCCGTGAGCCGTGGAAGGGCCGGAGCCCCGCGATGACCTCACATTCATCCGCCCCCACGCGTTGACCAGATATGAGCAGACGCCACCGGCCGGGCGCCCGCCGCAACGGATCGGCCGTTCCCCGCACCCACCCGGCCCGGACCGGCGAGAACACCGAGAGCACCAAAACCGCCCGGACCACCGACACCAGCACCGGCAGGACACGGATCGGCCGTTCCCCGCACCCACCCGGCCCGGACCGGCGAGAACACCGAGAGCACCAAAACCGCCCGGACCACCGACACCAGCACCGGCAGGACAGCGCCATGAGAACACACACGACGATCGACTCACCGATGGGGACCCTCACCCTCGTCGCCACCGACGGCGTCCTCAGCGGCACCTACATGCAAGACCACCGCCACATGCCCGACCCCGCCACCTTCGGCCCGAAAGTCACCTCCGGCTTCGAGGAGGCCACCGAACAGCTCACCCAGTACTTCGCCGGACAGCGCAAGACCTTCACCCTCCGCACCCACCTGACCGGCAGCCACTTCCAGCGCCGCATCTGGCAGGCGCTCACCACCATCCCCTACGGACACACCGTCACCTACGCCGAACTCGCCGCCGAGATCGGCAGCCCCGAGGCGATCCGCGCCGTGGGCGCCGCCAACGGCGCCAACCCCATCGCCGTCGTGGTGCCCTGCCACCGCGTCCTCGGCGCCGACGGCAACCTCACCGGATTCTCCGGCGGCCTGGCCCGCAAACAGTTCCTGCTCGACCTCGAACGCCCCGCACCCTGGCGACAAGGACAACTCTTTTGACACCACCACCTCACATCCGACCCGCCCGCGACGTTTACCCAACGTGAGACAGCATCCCTTCGAAACGATCGTGGCCGAGCACGGGCCTGCCGTGCTACGCGTGTGCCGCGCCGTCCTGGGCCCCACCACCGCCGCCGAAGACGCCTGGTCGGAGACGTTCCTGTCGGCGATGCAGGCATACCCCACCCTGCAGGCCGACAGCAACATCGAAGCGTGGCTGGTCACCATCGCCCACCGCAAAGCCATCGACCAGCTCCGCGCCGAGAAGCGACGGGCCGTCCCCACCGAGCACCTGCCGGAGACACCCGCCAAGGACGGCGTGCCCGGCGAAGGGGAGCCGGAGCTGTGGAAGGCCCTGCACGCCCTGCCGCTCAAACAGCGCCAGACCATCGCCTACCACTACCTCGCCGGCCTGCCGTACGCCGAAGTCGCCCACCTCCTGGGCGGCAGCCCACAGGCCGCCAGGCGAGCGGCCGCCGACGGCATCGCCAAACTACGCAAGAGCTACCTCGAAGGAGAGGACCGATGACGACCACACCCGCGACGCCGGCCGGCGACGGCGAGCTGCTGGCCCGCCTGACCGAGACCGACCAGGCCACCCAGGAGCGCCTGCACGCCCGCCTGGCCGCGGCCGCCGAACGCGCCGGGATCCTCGACGTCGCCTACCGCACCCTCGACACCCCCGTCGGGCCGCTGCTGCTGGCCGCAACCGAACGCGGCCTGGTCCGCGTCGCCTACGCCCGCGAGGACCACGACAAGGTCCTGCAGCAGCTGGCCGGCAGCCTCAGCCCCCGCCTGCTACGCGCCCCCGCCCGCCTGGAGAACGCCACCCGGCAGATCGAGGAGTACTTCACCGGCCGGCGCAACCTGTTCGACCTGCCACTGGACCTGCGCCTGGCCCACGGCTTCCGCCGTACCGTCCTGACGCACCTGAGCGAGATCGGCTACGGCACGACCGCCAGCTACGCGGCCGTGGCCGCCGCCGCGGGCAGCCCGAAAGCCGTACGCGCCGTCGGAACCGCCTGCGCCACCAACCCCCTGCCGGTCATCGTCCCCTGTCACCGCGTCGTACGCAGCGACGGCACCCTCGGCCAGTACGTCGGCGGCACCGACGCCAAGAAAGTCCTGCTGGCCCTGGAGGCCACCCCATGAACACCGCACCCCACCGGCGGGCGTCCGGACGGGCGGCGCGGACACCTCACCCCGGCAGGGACAGCAACCACTCGGCCTGACGTCCGGCCGTACCCGGCCGAGCACGGGGACGGTCCAGAAGCACCAGCCGCCCCACAGACAGTCGGCCAGGTCACCCTCTCCCGTCCCGAAGACAGGCCCACACCCGCCGCCGCCCCCTGCCGGCCGACACCACACCGGCCCCGCCCCCAGACGGACAACCGAGCCGCGGCGGAGCGGACGCGCCGGCCACGGTGGACGATCCGCGGCCGATACGTTGAAGTTGCCACCATGAAACAGCGGGGGAGCAGACCCAGACACACGACGACGGGCGCGATCTCACTGATCGGAGGAGCGGCCGCCGGCGGCGCCGCGCTCCTGACCCGGCAGGCGGCCGCCCCCGACCTGACGGCCTACGTGCCACTGCCCGGCGTGCTGGGCCTGACGGCCGTGGTGCTCGCGGCCCTGGGCGCCGGCCTCATCCTGAAACGCCCCGGCCCGGCCGACCACACGCGGCTACGCGTCCTGCCGTGGTGGTGGGTCCTCATCGGCGCCGTACTCATCACCGTGTCCATCTGGGCCACCACAGCCGCCCTGCTGTCGCTGGCCGACAGCGCGCCACAGGCCGCCAGACGCGTGGAGCTGCGGGTGGAGGCGGTGAAGACCGGCCTGACCGTGGGCGCCGGAGCCGCAGGACTGGTGGCGCTGCTGCTCGGAGCGCGCCGCCAGTGGCTGGGGGAGCGCACCCAGGCCCACCAGGAGTACGACGCCGCCGAAAAACGCCTCACCGAGCTCTACACCAAGGCCGGCGACCAGCTCGGGCACGACAAGGCCGCCGTACGGCTGGCCGGCCTGCACGCCCTCGGACGCCTCGCCCACGACACCCCCGGGCACCGCCAGACGATCACCGATGTGATCTGCGCCTACCTCCGCATGCCCGCCACCCCGTCCGGGACTCCAACCGGGCCCCCGGACCCCGCCGACCACCAGGAGGCGGCCACACCCCCCGCCGACCCCCAGGAACTCCAGGTCCGCGCCACCGCCCAGCGGATACTCGCCGAACACCTGCGCTGGAGCAGGGACGAGCCGCTGCCGCCCGGCACCTTCTGGCCCGGCATCGACCTCGACCTCACCGGCGCGCATCTGCTCGACCTCGACCTCAGCCGGTGCCGGATACGCCAGGCGACCTTCGACGGCGCCACCCTCGAAGGACTCACCCGCTTCGACGGCGCCACCTTCGACGCAGAGGCGACGTTCACCGCGGCCGTCTTCACCCGCGGCGCGGATCCACGCGAGGCCAACCACAGGGCGGGATTCGAAAAGACCCTGTTCAACGGCACAGCGACCTTCCGCGCAACCGTCTTCGCCCTCCGCGCGGACTTCACCGGCGCGACCTTCGGCGAGGCAGCCCTGTTCGGCCAGGCCGAATTCGCCGACCGGGCGGTCTTCCGGGCCGCCTCCTTCACCGCGCAGGCGTCCTTCGGCGCGGCCGCCTTCAACGGCGAGGCCGTCTTCCGGCAGGCCGCCTTCTCAGGCGGAGTCTCCTTCCAGCAGGCCGTCTTCGCAGACGCCCCCGCCCTGTGGGAGGCCACGGCCCAGATCTCCTGCGCCGCCGGACGCCTGTGGCCCGAAGGCTGGAGGGAGGACCCCCTGGGCGACGGATCCGGCCGGGCCCAGCTGATCCAGCCGCCCCCGCAGAGCAGCGGACCACCCGGCGAGCCGTCCGGCGTGGGATCGGTGCCGGCGCCCGACACCGACACCGATCCCACGCCGGCGCGGGATCGACCCGCCGCCGAGACGTGAGCGCGGTCACATCACCCCCTGCCGATCCGTGTCACCGCGGCACCGGGAAAAAGGGGGGCGGCCATCGGTGACGCGACAGGGGCGGCGCCCAGCACGGTCCCTGATGATCACAGGCCGGGCCGGGGCGTCAGGGGACACGTCCTGGTCGTCATCAACGGGCCGGTCGGCAGCGCGGCCGGAACGAGCTCACCGGCCAGGGCCGGCAGGTGCGGGTGGCCGCCTCGACGTGGCCGGTGACCTCACCGGTGTGGACATGGTCAACTTTCCGTCCGGTGCGCCGGAGGCCCGATCCGGCCACGCCTCGGGCAACGTCGAGCTGGTGTGGTGTGGGCCGGGACGCCGAAGGTGTGTCCGGTCCGGTCTGTCCTAAGGCGGGGCAGCGGGAGATGCCTCGAATATGGTCATTTTTATACCAAACAGAATTCACCTTCTGTCTGGTATGAGATTGATGGGTGCCGATAGGGGGGCCGGGATGGACTGTCCCGTCCCATCCGAACTGATCCGGTTGACCTCTCCTGCATGGCCTGGCCCGGATTCCGCGTACGGTCTTGCGCGATCCGTCCGGTGGGCGCCGCAGGCGGGCCTGCCGTGCGGGGCGAGAAAAATGATCTTCGGTCCATGGTCGGCGGGATGATGATCTTCCGGTCCGCGCCCGGCGGGATCCGGTCCGTCTTCCTCTGTTCCGTTCTTCCACGGTAAGCCGGAGCAATCTGCAAGTTTCCCGCAGTAAGTCCGATTCGTACTGCTTTCGGGCTGGAGGCCGTGCGGCCGCGTTCCCTGAGGTCGGTCGCCGCGCCCGGTCGTCGCCGTTCCCGCGGCCGGGGCGCGTGCCGCCGGCGTAGGCGCAGGGCGCTTGCGGGGCGCCGGGGTCGGGTGCCGGGTGCCGCTCCGGGGCGTGGTGCGGTTTCGGGTGTGCGGGGTGGCCTGCCTCTGCCGCTGTCTCTTGCTGCCAGGTTTGGCCTACTCCCCCGCGCGATACCGTGTCGGGGCATTTGACGCTATGTGTCCAATATATGACAGTGTGTGTCAGGTTCTGTGATGTCAGACAGAGGCAGGCGGGCCGGGGGCCGGACGCCGGTGCCTGGCTGACGGCGGTCGTCAGCCGCATCGCCTGGACCTGTTTGTCGGTGACGTCCGGGCCGGCCGTGGGCTGGGGCGTTACCGGTAGTGGTGCCGCCGCTCCCCCGGTCTGCGGGACCGGGTCGGTGGCTCGACGGGCGGCGCCGCCCGTGACGTTCGGGACGTGGGCGGCTCGTCAGGGCTGCAGGTCGGTCACTCCTTTGCCGCTCGGTATGTCGAGCGGTACGGAGACCTGGTCATGCGCGATCAGCCAGTTGCCGTCGATCTTCCGGAAGCAGAAAGTGGCCCGGACCCACATGCCGTCCGTCGCCGTCCTGTTCTTCAGTGTGCCGCTCAGCCGGCCGAAGCAGTGGCCGAACGCCACGTCGTCGCCCACGGTGAGGGTCAGGTCGCGGATCTCGTAGTTCACGTCCTGGAAGAGCGTGAAGACGTTGTTCCAGTTCTTCAGTTTCGCCTCTGTCCCTACGTGCTGCAGTGGCGGTTCGATGTCGAAGGAGACGACGTCGGGTGTGTAAAGCCGCTTGAGGCCCTCGAGATCCTTGGTCCGGAGTCCTTCGACTATCTTGTCGATCTGCCGGCGGATCTCGGCCCGGTCCGTCTCGTGCTGCGTAGGCATTGCTGCCCGTCCTTTCCGTCCGGTGTGGAGTCTTGGCTTCTCACCGGTACGACGACGCGGCGCCCCGGGATGTCAGGCCTGCGGCTGCCGTGCCGGCTCCGGAGTTGTTCGAGGTCGTTGCGCTTGGGGTCGGTCGGTGTTCCAGTCCCAGTTGGTGATCGTGGTGCGCATCAGGCGGGCGGCGGTCGGCAGGTGGCTGTCGGCGCCCCAGTACAGGGTGACTCTGCGGCGGCAGTCGGGGTTGTCGACGGCGATCCAGGTGAGCGGGGCGCGTGTGGCGCTGTGGCGGGCGAAGGCGAAGTGGCGGGCGAAGTTTGGGACGAGGCCGATGCCGAGTCCCGCGCCGATCAGGCCGGCGATGGCGGTGAGCTCGTCGACTTCGCAGACGATCTTCGGTGTGAGGTCTCTGGCGGCGAAGAGCCGATCGAGCAGGCGGCGTAGCCAGTGGCCTTCGCGGGCGGTGACGAAGGGTTGGTCGGCGAGTTCGTCGATGCTCACCGATGTGCGGTCGGCGAGGGGGTGATCGAGTGGTGTGCCCACTCCTACCGCTTCGTCGAACAGGGGTGTCGATTTCAGGCCTTCGGCGTGGATCGGTTGTGAGGCGACGCACAGGTCGACGTCCTGGGCTCGCAGGAGGCGGGTCATGTCTTCGGCCAGGGACCAGTGGAGCTCGATCTCGATGGAGGGGTGGGCTTGTTTGTAGGCCGCCAGTGGGCCGGTGAGGGTGAGGAAGGTCTCCGATGCCAGTCTCACGGTGCCCGGGCCCTGGTTGCCGGCTTCGGCGACGGCGCGTCGTCCGGCTTCGAGTTCGCCGAGGGAGCGTTCGACGTGATCGCGGAAGAGTTTGCCGGCGTCGTTGAGCCGGAGCCGGCCGCTGCGGTTGAACAGTGGTGTGCCCAGTTCGCTCTCCAGGCGGGCGATGGTGCGGCTCAGTGAGGGCTGGGCGATGTGGAGTTCGTCGGCTGCCCGGCTGAGGTGTTCCAGTCGTGCGACCACCATGAACTGCTTGAGCGTGTTCAGGTCCATCATGACTCCCGGGACATAACAGCATAGCAATATTGATCTTAGACAAGATAACTTGCGAGCCATATCGTCGGGGTCGTTCACGGATCGGGAACGGAGTGAGGAGGGATTCACATGCTCACCGTGGCCGCGCCCCGGACGGCTCTGACGGGATGGATGCTGCGGACCGTCGTCAGCGCGCACGTGGTGGCGATCGCCGGCCAGCCGGTGTTCGCCGGGATGTATCTGACCGGTGACTACGGCGCGCTGAGCCTGCATGCGGTCGGCGCCGACGCCGTCACCTCCATCGGGTACCTGCAGGCGGTCGTCGCGGTCGCGGTCTGGGTCCGGTTGCGTCAGGTCTGGCCGTTCCTCACCGCGATGGCGGTGGTGGCGGCCGAGACGGTGCAGTACTTCGCCGGGTTGGACGGCGCGCTGTGGTTGCACCTGCCGTTGGGGGTGATGACCGTCGTCGCGGTCGTGGTGCAGTTCATCGATGTGTGGCGGCGGCCTGTCCTTCGTGAGGGGGCCGGGGGTGCGTGACGGCGGTGGTGTGAGCAGGCGGCGGGCGCTGGGCATCGGCGGGGCGCTCGGGGTGGTGGCGGCCGGCGGGCTGTCGGTCTCGGCCGCGCTGGCCCGGCGGCCGCCGGTCACCGGTGCCGAGCTGCGCAGCGCCGTGCCGCTGCCGCCGCCCTTCCGGGTGCCGTTGCCGATTCCCGCCGTGCTGAGGCCGGTCAGCACCTCGGGTGGCGTCGACCGTTACGAGATCACTCAGCGTGAGGCGAGTGCGGAGATCCTGCCCGGGGTGAGGACGCCGCTGTGGACGTATGAGGGCACCTTCCCGGGGCCGACGATCGAGTCGCGTCGCGGCCGGCCGGTCACCGTGTCGCACCGTAACACCCTGCCTGTGCCGACCGTCGTGCATCTGCACGGCGGTCGGACCCCGGCGGCCTCCGACGGATATCCGACCGACCTCGTCGTGCCCGAGGGCTGGCACGGCGCCGCCGTGGGCGTGGGGCACGGCTCCGGGCACGGCTCCGGGCACGGCAT
This sequence comes from Streptosporangium sp. NPDC003464, assembly GCF_053588315.1. NCBI lineage: Bacteria > Bacillati > Actinomycetota > Actinomycetes > Streptosporangiales > Streptosporangiaceae > Streptosporangium > Streptosporangium sp. NPDC003464. Next base: position 22,062 of record NZ_JBSFPS010000013.1, read on the forward strand.
GCAGGATCCGCGGGCGGTGCTGACCACGCTGACGCGGGACTACACCTTCCCGCTGGAGCAGCGGCCGGCGCTGCTGTGGTATCACGACCACCGGATGGACTTCACCGCTCCGGCGATCTGGCGGGGGCTGGCCGGGTTGCACCTGGTGCGTGACGACGCCGAGGACTCGCTCGGCCTGCCGGCGGGGCCGCGTGAGCTGCCCCTCATGATCACCGACCGGGCGTTCGCCGCCGACGGCAGTCTCGACTACCCCGCTCTCGACCCCACGCTGCGAGAGCGGCCGGGCGTCGGCGGGCCTTATCTCGCCGGGGTCCTCGGCGACGTCATCTTGGTCAACGGCGCCCCGTGGCCGGTGCACGAGGTCGACGCGGCCCGCTACCGGCTGCGTGTCCTGAACGCCTCCAACGCCCGGCACTACGAGCTGGAAGCGGTTCTCGACGACGGGCGCCGGCTCGACCTCGTCCAGGTCGGTGCCGATCAGGGACTGCTCGCCGCGCCGGTCGTCCACCGGTTCCTGCCGATCGCGCCGGCCGAACGCTACGACCTGGTCGTCGATTTCTCGCATGTGCCGGTCGGCGGCCGTGTCACGGTCGTCAACCGGTTGGGTTCGGGGCGTACTCGCGACGTGATGGCCTTCCGTGTCGTCCGCAGGGCCGTCGACGGCAGCCGTATCCCCCGCGTCCTGTCTGCCGACCTGCCGCTCTGGCGGCGTTCGGAGGCCGTCAGGGTGCGCCAGTTCGCCTTCCGCGCGGGGCGGATGCGTGCGGGTCACGGCTGGCTCATCGGCGGTCTGCCGTTCGATCCGGCCCGCACCGATGTCACCGTCCGGCTCGGCGACGTCGAGGTGTGGCGGTTCGTCGCCGACGTCCATCATCCCGTCCATCTGCATCTGGTCGGTTTCCGGGTGCTCTCGCGCAGTGGCGGGCCGCCGCTGGCCCATGACGCGGGGCTGAAGGACACCGTCTCGCTGCGTCCCGGTGAATCCGTGGAGATCATCTCCCGGTTCGACGGTTATCGAGGCCGTTATCTGTTCCACTGCCACAACGCCGAGCACGAGGACATGGGCATGATGGCCAACCTTGAGATCGTCTAGGCGGCGTGTGCTGTGCCTGGTGGTCCGGGCGTCGTCGGGGCGGGTCTCGCCGGTGTGGAGTCCGGGGTGGCGTGGGGTGTCGCGGGTCAGGGGTGCAGGATGAGGCGTCCGCGTACTGTGCCGGATTCGATCCGCCGGTGGGCGTCGGCCGTGGCCGACAGGGGCAGGTGTCCGGCGATCCGGGGGGTGAGGGTGCCGGTCCGGAGCATCCGGTTGATCAGTTTGGCGGCGTCGGCGAGGTCGTCGGCGCGGGCTCTGCTGATGACGAAGCCGAGCAGGCTCTGGTCGCGGGTGTAGAAGGGGCGGGCCGGTAGGCGGGGTGTGTTGTCGGCCGCCGCGGTCAGCAGGATCTTCCCTCCGGGGGCGGTGACCTGTACGGCCAGGTCCAGGTCGTGGTGTCCGGAGGTGTTCCAGAAGATGTCGATGCCTTGTGGGGCCAGTTCGGTGAGTCGGCGGGCGAGGTCGGTGTCTCGGTGGTCGACGGTTGCCTCGGCGCCGTTGGTGTGGCAGTCGGGGTGGTCGGCGGGGTGGGCGGCGGCGATGACTCGGGCTCCTGCGGCGGCGGCGATCTGGGTGGCGGCGCGGCCGACGTTGCCGGCGGCGCCGGCGATGTAGACGGTCTGGCCGGGGCGTAGCCGGGCGTGGACGAACCAGCCGAGGTAGGCGGTGGCGGCCGGGTGGGCGACTGCGACGGCGGTGTCGGGGTCCGCCTGTGCGGGCAGGTGGTAGAGGCGGTCGGCCGGGACGAGGGCGAATCTGGCGAAGGAGCCTTGCCGGCCGTCGTGGCCGAGGCTGTTGCACCAGACTCTGTCGCCTGGCCGGAAGGGCACTGTGGGTGAGCCGGTGAGGCGTACGGTGCCGGCCAGGTCGCGTCCGAGGATGAAGGGGAAGGGGGTCGGGGTGGGGTAGCGCCCTGATCGGATCAGGGTGTCGACGGGGTTGACGGTGAGGGCTTCGACTTCGACCAGTGCGTCGTTGGGGCCCGGTGTGGGGGTCGGTAGTTCGCCGTAGGTGATGAGGTCTGCTCCGCCCAGGGCGTTGATGTGGGCGGTGGGCATGGTGTCGGGCAGGTGGGGCGGGGTGTCGGTGCTCATGGTCACCAGTATTGGCAGGTGGGTGCCGGTTGGTTGTCTGCCCGGGGGTGGTTGTGGTCGGTGTCGTGGGGGTCTGTGGCGGGGTGGGGGGAGGTTGGTCCGGTGGGGTCAGCCGGTGGAGGTGTGCAGGCGTACTTCGTCGGCCAGGCGCTGGAGGCTGTCGTCGAGGGTGTGGTCGATGTCGTCGCCGGGTGGGGCGTGTTCGTCGTCGAAGAAGGACAGGTGGATGGTGACCTCGCTGGCTCCGGTGCCGCTGTCGGCGACCTGGAGCCAGCCCGCGTAGCGGCCGTCGTCGCGGGTGCCCCATTCGATGCGGAGCTGGTCGGGGTCGGCTTGCATGAGGGCGTGGGCGTCTTGTCCGGTGCTGTCTTCGTGGACGGTGACGGCGGGCAGGATGTCGGGCCGTACGTGCAGGTCCTGTGGGAGCCAGTGGTCGAGGCGGTCGAGGTCGCGTGCGTGGTCGAAGACTGTCTGTGCCGGTGCGGGCATGGTGCGGGAGCGTTCGTGTTCGCTCATGGGTCTCACTCCTCGGTGTGGGTGCCGTTGAGTGAGCGCTTACCCGTTGGGGGCGGGTCCATCCGTGGGGTGCGGGCCGGGGGTGGCGGGGGTCATGCCGGTGGTGGGGTGGGGCGGATTTTCCTGACGAGGCGTGCGGCGGCGCGGTGGCTCATTCCGGTCTCGCCGCGGACGAGGAAGACGGCTTGGTCGAATTGGCCGGTGGCTTTGAGGTGGAGGATCTGCTGGAGGAGTTCGGGGCCGATGCCGCCGCCGACGAGGGTGTTGCGGGGGCGTTGGGCGATCCGTACGGCGAGCACGATGAGGCCGATGATCACTAGTGCGAGGACCGCCGTCAGAAGGAGGATGACGATCAGGTTCGACATGGGGTGAGCGTACCCGGCGGGGGGTGGGGTGGGGCGGTGTCGGCGGGATTGTTGTCGGGTGGGGTGCGGTTCATCGCGGGGTGTGGAGCAGGAGCAGGGTGTAGGCGGCGATGGAGCAGCTGTCGGTGATGACGCCGTTGATGATCATCTGTTCGAGGTCGGTGCGGGGGAACCAGCCGTGGCGCATGTCTTGTTCGGTGTGTTCGCGGTTGGGGGTGCCGGGGGTGAGGGCGGTGGCCAGGAAGGCGTCGAAGCGCTGGCCGGTGTTGCCGTGGGCGGTGTCGAGGCGGCCGAGGTGGGTCATGGAGGCGGCGGTGAGGCCGGTCTCCTCGGTGAGTTCGGTGTGGGCGGTGTCGAGGGGTGAGGGGCTGTGGGGGACGCTGCCCTGGGGGAAGCTCCAGCTGCGGCGGCCGATGGGGTAGCGGTATTCCTCCACGAGGTGGAAGCCGTCGTTCTCCATGGGGATGACGAGGGCGAAGTCGGGTCTGTCCAGGACGCTGTAGATGCCGTGGGTGCCGTCGGGGTGTTGGATGCGGTCTTCGCGCAGGGTGATCCAGGGGTTGGTGTAGACGACGGTGGAGTCGAGGGTGCGGATGGTGGGTTCCGGTGGGGTGGTCATGGTGCAGGAGCCTACTGGCGGGGCCGGGGTGGGGTTTCGGGAAGGGTTGTGGCCGGTCCGGGGGGTGCCCGGCCGCCGGGGGGCGGGGCCGGGCAGGCGGCGGCGGGGCGGGGTTCTGGCGGGCGGTCCCCTCTTCGGTGACCGCTCGGCGGCCGCTCGGCGGCCGCTGGGTGGTCGCGGTCAGGCGGGGGTGTAGGCGGTCGCGGAGACGACGGCGGTGACGGGGAGCGGCTGGTAGATGTGGGGGAAGGCTTCCGGGGCGTCGCCGGGGACCTCCATGCGGACGTCGAGGCCGGTGGGGTCGATGGTCAGCAGGGTGAGCGGGTCGGTGACGTCGCGGTAGAAGCGCTGGATGACGCCGTGCAGCTGGGCGTGGTCGGCGCAGGCGTGGATGAAGCCCTCCTGTTCGAGGGTGCGGCCGAGGGTGGAGTGGCGATACTCCCCCGTCTTCTGGGCGGCCTCCCAGTCGGCGGTCAGGGCCAGGTGCAGGATGGTCATCGGGTGAGGGCCTCCACGGCTCGGTCGACGTCGTCGTCGGTGGTGTACAGGTGGAAGGACGCGCGGACCTTTCCGGCGCGTACGGCGGCGCGGATCCCGGCGGCCTCCAGCCGTTCGTGGGCGTCGGGAACGTCGACGGTGACGATCGCGCTGCCGGTGGCGGGCCGGCCGAGGGCGGTGAGGAAGCGGCCGGCCAGCGCGGTGTTGTGGGCGTGGACGGCGGGGACGCCGATCCGGTTGAGCAGGTCGATGGCGGGGGCGGCGCCGACCTGGCTGAACCAGGCGGGTGACAGGTCGTAGGCGTGGGCGCCGTCGGCCAGGCGCAGGGGCGGTCCGTAGTAGGAGCCGCCGGGGTCGGCGCCGGCGTACCAGTTGGCGGCGACGGGGCGCATGTGCCGGCGGGCGCGGGGTGACAGGTAGGCGTAGGTGGCGCCGCGGGGGGCCATGAGCCATTTGTAGGCGGCGCAGACGAGCACGTCGAAGCGGGTGGCCTCGACGGGCAGCCAGCCGCAGGCCTGGCTGGCGTCGGTCACGACGAGGGCGTCGTGGGCGCGGGCGGCGGTGATGATGTCCTCGGCGGGGGCCAGGCGGCCGTCGGCCGACTGCACGAGGCTGAAGGCGACCAGGTGGGTGCGGTCGTCGACGGCTTCGGCCAGGTGGGCCATGGGGACGGTGCGCAGGTCGGCCGAGACCGCCCAGGGGAACAGGTTGGAGGTGAACTCCTCGGTGGGGGCCAGGACGTGCGCGCCGGGTGGGAGGGTGGCGGCCAGCGGGGAGAGCATCTGGGAGACGGTGGCGCCTGTGGCGATGTCGCCGGGGTCGGCGCCGACGAGGGTGGCGAAGGCGGTGCGGGCGTGGCCGGTGGCGGCGTCCCAGGGTTTCCAGTCGCTGCGGCCGCTCTGCCAGTCGGCCAGGACGCGTTGCAGGTCTTCGAAGGCGGTGCGCGGGGGCAGGCCGTAACTGGCGGTGTTGAGCCAGCCGGGGTCGGGGTTCCACAGTGTCCGCGCCTGGGCCAGGTCCATGTCCGGTACTTTACGGGTCCGGCCGTCGGGTGGTGGTGTGCCGGTGGGGTGGTGGCTGAGGGGTTCGGGGGCGCCGGTGACCGTCGCGGCCGGGGGCGGGGCCTTCAAGGGGTCGCGGGTGATCGTGTCCGCCGAGGTGTCGCAGCGGTGGGCCGGGGTGTCGCAGTGGCAGATCGCCAGGCTCGCCGTGGCCCCGTGCCGTGCCCTGGCCGGCTGAGGTCGTCCCGGCCGGTCAGGGCGGCCGCCTCGCCGCCGCGGGTCGAGGGGCGGGCTCAGCGGCGGGCGCGCCACTCCCGCTGCAGGATCGCGTAGATCACTTCGTCGGTCCACTCCCCCTTGACCATCTCGTTCTCCACCAGGTGCGCCTCGCGGCGCATTCCGGCGCGTTCCAGCACCCGGGCCGAGGCGGTGTTGCGTCCGTCGAGGCGGCCGGTGATGCGGTGCAGGTCCAGGCCGTCGAATCCCAGCTCCAGCAGGGCCTGGGCCGCTTCGGTGGCGTATCCCCTGCCGTGGTGGTCGGGGTGGAAGAGGTAGCCGATCTCTCCGCTGCGGTGCAGGCGGCTGTGCCAGAACAGCACCGCGTCGCCGATCAGTTCGCCGGTGGCGGTCAGTTCCACCGCCAGGGCCAGTGCCTGGCCCTCCTCCAGCAGCGCCGACTGGGTGATCTTGGTTTCCAGGGCCTGTCTGACCTGCTCGAGGTCGCGGGGTTCCCAGTAGAGGTAGCGGGCGACCTCGGGCAGTGACTGGAAGGCGTGCAGGGCGTCGAGGTCTGCGGGGGTGAAGGGGCGCAGGGTCAGCCGCTGGGTGCGGATCGGGTGGTGGGGCTTCAGCATCCGGTCAGGTTAGGGCGGCCGGCAGGCGGTCGGCCACGTATTTAGCCCGCCCGCCTCAGCCCGCCCCCGCCTGTGCCCGTGCCGGAGCGGGCGCGAGTGCGGGCGGGCGGCGTTTTTACCGGGTGAGGCGTTCCAGCAGCCGTGGATGGCCCGACAGTGCGGCCGACAGCGTGTCGGTGATCAGCGGCGCGTAGGCGGCGCGGTCCACGGCCGCCCAGTCGATGGGGCCGTGCGGCGGCTGCGGATCATATTCGATCATGAGCTGGACCTGGCGGGCGGTCTCCTCCCCCGCCAGGCGTCCGACCAGGTGCAGCGCCATGTCGATGCCCGCCGCGACCCCGGCGGCGGTGACGTACGGGCCGTCGTGCACGACGCGCTCGCCGACCGGGACCGCGCCGAGCTTGGCCAGCAGGTGCAGGGCCGCCCAGTGGCTGGTGGCGCGGCGGCCCTGAAGCAGGCCGGCGGCGGCCAGCAGCAGCGACCCGGTGCACACCGAGCCGACCACCTCGGCGGTCGCGGCGGCGGCGCGGATGCGCTCCAGCAGCCCGTCGTCGGCCATCGCGGCGAAGGTCGGCCCGTTGCCGCCCGGGACGATCACCGCGTACGGGCGGTCGAGCTGGTCGAAGGTGTGGCTGGGGGCCAGCCGCAGCGGGGTGTCGGTCTGCAGGGGCTGGAGGGTCTCGGCGGCCACCACCACCTCGTAGGAGGGGTCGAAGAAGGCGAACACCGACATCACCTGCAGGGGGCCGACCAGGTCAAGGGGGGTGATCCCGGGGTAGAGCACGAACGCGACGGTCTTCACATCTGTCCTTCCGGCTGCGGGTTCTGGTGGGTCGGTGTGGACACCGGTGCGGGCCGGTGCGGTGCCCGCGCCGGTGTCGGCGCCGGTGTCCGGGTCCGGCCGTCTTCACCCTCGCCCGCTCCGGCGCGGGCGCCAAGCCGCCCGCGCCGGCATGTCTGTTTTCCTGTGGTCCCTGTCTTTCGGACAGGTAGGGTCGGGGCGTGGAGGAGCGGCTGTTCGTGATCGTGGCCTATGCCGGCGCCGAGCTGCTGGACATCGCCTGCGTCTCCGACGCCCTGGACGTGGCCAACCGGCTCGGCGCCGGTCCGCCGTACCGGATCCGGATGGCCAGCCCGGGCGGCCGGGACGTGGCCTGCGGCTCCGGGCTGGTCCTGCGGGGGCAGCAGGCGCTGGAGCGGCTCTCCGGGCCGCTGGACACGCTGCTGGTCGCCGGTGGCCAGGGGTATGAGGCGGCCGCCGCCGACGTCCGCCTGGTGGGGCATGTGCGGAGGCTGGCGCGGGAGAGCCGCCGGGTGGCCTCGGTGTGCACCGGGGCCGGTGTGCTGGCGGCGACCGGGCTGCTGGACGGCCGCCGCGCCACCACGCACTGGGCCTACGCCGGCGTGATCGCCGGACGGTATCCGAGGGTGCGGGTGGATCCGGCGCCGATCTACATCCGTGACGGGCGTTTCTGCACCGCGGCCGGGGTGACCAGCGCGCTGGACCTGACGCTGGCGCTGATCGAGGACGACCACGGCGCGGAGCTGGCCCGCCGCGCGGCGCGCGGGCTGGTGACCTACCTGCAGCGGCCCGGCGACCAGCGGCAGATGAGCATGTTCGTGGCCGCGCCGCCGCCCGACCATGATCTGGTGCGGGCCCTGGTCGGGTATGTCGGCGCTCATCTGGACGCCGACCTGTCGGCGGCGGCGCTGGCCCGGCGGGCGGGGGTCAGCGGCCGTCATCTGGCCCGGCTGTTCGCCGGCCGGTTGGGGCAGAGCCCGGCGCGGTATGTGCGCGGCGCGCGCGCCGAGGCGGCGGCGCAGTTGCTGGCCTCGACCTCGCTGCCGGTGGCGGCGGTGGCGCGCCGGTGCGGGTTCGGCTCGGCCGAGACGTTGCGGCAGGCTTTCACCGACCGCTACGGCGTGCCGCCGGCCCGCTACCGGCAGGCCGCCGGCGCGGGCCGCTGAGCAGCGCCGCAGCGGGTCCCCCTTGCGGGCGGTGTCGAAAACGTGTTCCACTGATCGGCATGCGATGGGAGGCGCCTGCCCTGCTCGCCGGGCCGTCGGAGGCCCGGCCGCGGATCGAGCGCACCGCGGTGACCCGGGTTCACGGTGGGCTGACCTGTTACGAGGTGCAGGCCCGTGGCGCGCTGGAGCGCACCGCCGAGGGGTGGGCGCTGAGCCCCTACCGGGGGTGCGCGCAGGCCTGCCGTTACTGCGCGGTCCGGCGCGGCCACCGTTACCTGGGGCTGGACACCGGCACCGGCTTCGACTCGCGGATCGTGGTGCGGACCAACATCGTGCGGCGGCTGCGGGCGGAGCTGGCCTCCGCCTGGGACGGCGAGCACATCCGCGTGGGCATGGCCGGTGACTGCTACCAGGGCGCCGAGGAGATCTACCGGCTGATGCCCGGTGTGGTGGCCGCCCTGCGCGAGGCCGGGGCGCCGTTCACCGTGCACACCAAGAGCACGCTCATCCTGCGCGACGCCGGGCTGCTGGCCGCCGCTCCCGGGGCGGGTGTGGTGGTCTCGATCGCCTTCGTCGACGATCAGATCCGCCGCACCGTGGAGCCCGGGGCGCCGGGCGCGCAGAAACGTCTGGAGCTGGTGGCGGAGCTCAACGAGCGTGGTGTGCCGTGCGGGGTGGTGATGGCGCCCATCCTGCCGTTGCTGACCGACTCCCCCGACCAGTTGGCCGCCACGGTGCGCCGGGCCGCCGACGCGGGGGCCGTCAGTCTCACCCCGCAGGTGCTGCGCCTGCCGCCCGGTGCCCGGGAGTGGTATCTGGCCTGGCTCGATGAGCACCATCCGGCGCTGGCCGGGCGTTACGGCGAGCTGTACGCCAGGGGGGCCGAGGCCGATCCCGGTTATGTCGGCCGTGTCACCGGGCAGGTCCTGCAGCTGGCCGCCCGTTACGGCATGAGCCCGACCCGTCCTGAGCAGCCGCTGCCGCTGGCCCTGTCGGCCCATCGGCAGCTCACCTTGCTGTGAGGCCCGCCCGCCGGGTCCGTCCCCGGTGGGGTCGCCTCCGGTGCGGGTGGCCTCTTCGGGGGCGGTCCGGCCGGCGGGTGCCGGTGGGGCCGCCCCCGAAGGGGGCTCAGGCCAGGGCGCTGCCCTTGGCCCACTGCTTGAACGACAGCTGCCAGAAGCCCCAGCCGTTGTTCCACTCCATCTTCCGGTCGGTGCCGGTGATGGTGATCACGTCGCCGCGCTGGACCTGGTTGTAGTACCAGCGGGCCTGGTCGGGGCGGGAGTTGATGCAGCCGTGGCTGACGTTCTGGCGGCCCTGGGCCCAGACGTTGTTCAGCGCGTGGACGTATTCGCCGCTGTTGGAGAAACGCACCGCGTGGTTGATCATCAGGTCGTAGTAGCCGGGGTCGCCCTTCTTGCGGCCCGGTGAGATCATCCGCTCGGGGTTGGCCTTGCCCATCGCCAGGTGCACGCCGCTGGTGGTGGTGTATTCGCGGGTGCTGGCGTTGCCGGCGCTGATCAGCATGGTCTGCACGACCTTGCCGTCCCGCTTGACGATCATCTTGTGCTTGCGGGTGTCGATGGTGGCGATCTGGGCCGCGCCGATCCGGATGCTCTTGGTGAAGTCCTTGACCCCGTACATGTCCTTGCCGCCCTGTACGCCGTTGAGGCGGGCGGTGAAGGTCACCTTCTGGTGGGGCTGCCAGAACTTGGCGGTCCGGTAGATCACGGTGGTGTCGTTGATCCACCGCCACGCGCCCTGGGAGGGCTTCTCCGAGGTCACCTCCAATGCCTGTTCCACTGCGGCCTTCTGGCTGACCGGCTGGTTGAAGGTGACGATGATCGGCGCCCCCACGCCGACCTTCTCCCCCTTCAGTGCCGGGGTCACGTCGGCCACCGCCAGCTCGACCTTCGGTTTGAGTGTCGTGAAGGAGCTGCTGGCGGTGGTTCCGCCCACGGCGCGTGCCGAGACGGTGTATTCGCTGGAGGGTTTCAACGGGGCCTTGGAGACCCATTTGGTCCGGCCGGCGTCGAAGGCGCCGGCCAGCGGCTTGCCGCCGCTCTCCACGGTTACCTGCTCAAGTGACCCGTTGGCGGCGGTGACGACGACCTTCTTGTCCGGTCGCACGGTCGCGCTGCCCTGGGTCGGGCTGATCTTTATCACCGGCGCGGCCGGTGTGGTGTTTGCCGCGGCGCGCTGGCCGTCGGCGGCAGGGGCCGTCGGGGCCGACCCGCCGGAGCAGGAGGTGGCAAGTACGGCCGCCGCCGCCACCGCCAGTCCGGCCAGCGGTGTCCTCAGACCACGACGTTCCACGTTTAACACAACTTTCTCCCCCACTACAGCAAACTGCGTTTAAAGACCCTAATAGGAGATGCGCAGGTAGTACACCTGGTTGAGGAGAGTTCGGTCACATTTAGGTCACTTTGCGGTGTGAATAACATGCCGCCCGGGACTTCGGGGAACACGAGGGGCCGGGCCGGGGCGCCCGGTGCGGTCATCGCTGCCTTCACCTGGGCCGATGCCGCCTGCCCGGCGTGGGCCCGCGCTCCGGCGGACGCCGGGCGGGGATCGGGGGCGGGGCCCGGGCGGGTGGCGCCGCCGGCCGCGGCGGCCGCCGGCCGGCCCGTCCCGTCCCGGGGCCGGAAAGCTAGGCTGCCGGAAAGCTAGGCTGACGTGATCGACCCGGAACGGAAGGCGTGGTGATGACCGCAGTACGGCCGGTCGGTGACATCGATCGCACGCACCAAGACCCGTCCCGGGTGCCGGGCGAGGAGCTGCTGCGCGCCATCGTGGAGGCCTCGGCCGAGGGCGTGGTGCTGTGCGGCGCCGACGGCGCCGTTGTCATGGTCAACGCCGCGGCGGCGCGGATGGCGCCGGAGGTCTCACCCGGCCGTCCCGCCGCCTCGGGCGCGGCCGCCGGGCTGTTCGACCACGACCACCCCGAGGGCCAGGACCGGGAGGTCGGCCACGGGCAGCGGCTCCTGCGGGTGCGCCGGGAGGTCTTCGGCATCGCCCATCACGCCTGGTACCTGCGTGACGTCACCGCCGAGTCGGCCAGGACCGGCGCGCTGCTGGCCGAGCGCCGGCGCACCGAGTTCCTGATGGAGGCCGGCCGCAGGCTGTCGGCCTCGCTCAACACGCGCCGCTGCGCCCGCACCACGGTCGAGCTGGCCGTCTCCTTCCTGGCCGACGTCGCCATGGTGGTGCTGCCGCCGGCCGGGCGCCGCCAGGCGAGCTGGCTGCGTTCGGCCGGCGGGCGCCAGGCCCTGCAGGAGGGCACGGTCACCACCGCCTCCACCGCGCAGGTGCCCGGCCTGGCCGAGGCGCTGGCGGGCTTCCCGCCCGTGCCCAGCCGGTGGCTGGACCCTGCCCAGGTGCCCGGATGGCTGCTGCCCGAGGAGTTCGGCCAGGCCCAGCACCTGCTCGTCACCCCGCTGCCCGGCAACGGCGTCCCGGCCGGGGCGCTGGTGCTGGCCCGCCGTGAGGGCGGCCCGGCCTTCGAGGAGGAGGCCGAGACCTTGGTGCGGATCTTCGCCGCCCGCGCGGGCGCGGCCATCTCGGCCGCCGCCCTGTATCAGGAGCAGAGCGCCACCAATGCGATCTTGACCAGGGACCTGCTGCCGCCGGCCCTGCCGGCGCTGCCCGGCCTGGAGCTGGCGGGCTCGCTGCGCGCCGCCCAGCAGGCCGCCCTGATCGGCGGCGACTTCTACGACGTCTTCCTTCCCGCCCCCGGCGAGCCGCTGGTGGTCCTGGGCGACGTCTGCGGCAAGGGCGCGCGCGCCGCCGTCCTGGCCGGGCAGGTCCGCCAGTCGCTGCGCGCGCTGCTGCTGACCGAGACCGACCCCGGGCGGCTGGCGTCACTGCTCAACCGCTCCCTGCTGGCCTCCCCCGTCCCCAACTCCTATCTCACCCTCGTCCTGGGCGCGCTGCGGGCCGGCGCCGACGGCCGGGTACGCATGGACCTGGCCGTGGCCGGGCATCCGGCGCCGCTCGTCCTGCGCCGCGACGGCACCGTGCGGGAGGTCGCCGCCGGCGGCCCGCTGCTGGGCGCGTTGGAGAGCGTCACCGTGACCCCCCTCACCGTCGAGCTGGCCCCCGGCGAGGTGTGCCTGTTCTACAGCGACGGCATCACCGAGGCCTTCGGCGGCCCCAGCGGCCGTGAGATGTACGGCGGGCGGCGGCTCAAGGACGCCCTGTCCACCTGCGCGGGCATGCCGGTGGCGGCGGTGGTGGAACGGCTGGAGCAGCTCAGCACCGACTGGCTGGGCGGCGACGTCCAAGACGACCGGGCGCTGCTGGCCGTACAGGCCAGGCCCGCGCGGTGAGCGCCACCGGCCTGTCCCCCGGGGATCTGCGCACCGCCGGGGAGCACTACCTGGAGCGCATCGGCCGGGCCGACGAGTTCGGCGCCGTCGACCTGGTGCTCGGCCTGCTGGGCGAGGGCGTGCCGGCCGAGAGCCTGCTGCTGGAGCTCATCGCGCCCGCCCAGCGGCGCGTCGGCGAGCTGTGGGCGGCCAACCGCTGGTCGGTCGCCCGCGAGCACGGGGCCACGGCCGTCAGCGAGCGCGCCGTCGCCGCGATCACCGCCCGCATCCGGCCCGAGCCCACCCTCGGCCGCGTCACCGTCGCCTGCACCGACGGCGAATACCACGCGCTGCCCACCCGGCTGCTGGCCGAGGTGCTGCGCCTGCGCGGCTGGCGGGTCGACTTCCTGGGCGCCAGCGTGCCCGGCCCGCATCTGATCACCCACCTGCACCAGACCGGGCCCGACGCGGTCGCGCTGGGCTGCGCCCTGCCCACCCGCCTGCCCCGGGCCCACGCCACGCTCACCGCCTGCCAGGCCGTCGGCGTGCCCGTCCTGGCCGGCGGATCCGGTTTCGGCGCCGACGGCCGCTCGGCCCGGCTGCTGGGCGCCGACGGCTGGGCCCCCACCGCCGATGCCGCCGCCGACGTGCTGGCCGGCGGCCTGCCGGACTTCCCCGCGCCGCCGCACGCGCCGGCCCACCTGGCCGACGAGGAGTACACCCACCTGACGCGGCGCCGCGGCGAGCTGCTCACCGGCGCGATGAGCGCCCTGGCCGGCGCTTACCCGCCGATGGCTGCCTACAGCGCCCACCAGCTCGACTCCACCGCCGAAGACCTCGGTCACATCCTCGACTTCCTGGCCGCCGCCCTCTACGTCGACGACGCCGCGGTGTTCACCGGCTTCATCACCTGGACCGGCGGCGTGCTGCGGGCACGCGGGGTCCCGGCCAGGGCGATAGAGGTGGGATTGCGTATTTTCCACGATGAGCTGCGAGACTTTCCCCGTGCCCGCCGCATGCTGGTCCAGGGGATCGAGGCGGCACACGACCCCGGCGCCGATTTGGAGATCTGACGATAGATGCTCGAGAAGACCCCGCTCCGTACCGAGGTGCAGAGCACCGACGCGGGCACCACGCTGCTGGTGCTCGCCGGTGATCTGGACTACGACACGGCCGCCGAGCTCTTCCCCCTGGCCCAGGAGCTGCTGGCCGGGCAGCCGCGCCGCCTGGAGCTGGACCTGTCGGGCCTGGAGTTCGTCGACTCCTCCGGGGTGGCGGCCCTGATCAACGTCTACAACATCGCCCGCGAGCACGGCGGCACCATGCGGATCGTCGCCCTGACCTCCTACCTGCGCCACCTGTTCAAGGTGACCGCCCTGGACCAGGTCTTCGACCTGCCGCCCGCCCAGTAGCGCCCCGGCCCGGGCCCGTCCCGCCCGCGGGCGGCGGCCGCGCCCCGGCTCCGCACGGGGGCGCGGGTGATTGCCGGCGACACACCGCGGCAGAAGCCGATCTCGCCGATCCTTACCGCTTAACCTGCGAAAACAGGATCACGCGCAGGCCGGTCCACCCACCATGCCGTGGCCGTGGCCGGTCCGGGCGCGCCGGCGCCCGGTCGCAGAGGAGAAGGCACATGCGAAAGACACTCATCGCCGCCCTGGTGGTGCTGAGCGCGGCGGCGGGCACCACCGCGCCGGCGCTGGCCGGCAGCCGGCCCCGCCTGGCGGTCGTCGGGCTGACCGACGGCCAGCGCCTGGTGCTCTTCCAGGCCAGCTCCCCCGAGAAGGTCCACGACCTGGGTGCGGTCCGCGGGCTCCAGGGCGACAGCGCCCTGGTCGGCATCGACTACCGGGTGCAGAACGGCAGGCTGTACGGTGTCGGCGACCAGGGCGGCGTCTACGTCCTGAACCGCTCGGCCGTGGCGACCAAGGTCTCCCAGCTGACCGTGGCGCTGAGCGGCACCGGTTTCGGCGTCGACTTCAACCCCGCCGCCAACCGGCTGCGCGTGATCAGTGACACCGGGCAGAACCTGCGGCACAACATCGACGATCCGGCCGGCACCCCCGCCGCGGGACAGACCGTGGCCGACGGCCCGCTGACCAACCCGCCCGTCCCGCCGGCCACCACGGGCGCCACCGCGCTCGGCGTCTCGGGGGCCGCCTACACCAACAACGACCTCAGCCCGGCCACCGCCACCACGCTGTTCGACCTCGACACCGGCGCCGACCGGGTGAGCCTGCAGTCTCCCGCCAACGCGGGCACCCTGGCGCCGGTCGGCGCCCTGGGCGTGGCCGCGACCGGCGGCGCGGGCTTCGACGTCTACAGCTCGGTGCGCGGCGAGGTCACCGTCTCCAACAGCGCCTTCGCCACCTTGAGGGTCGGCGACGGCTACCGCTTCTACGGCGTGGACCTGCTCACCGGCGCGGCCGACCTCTACGGCTCCTTCCCGCGCCACCGCCAGGTCGTCGACATCGCCCTGCCGCTCGACCGGAACTGACCGGCTCCGCCCCTCTCACCGGGGGGCCGGGGCCGCGGCCTCAGCGTGGCTCCGGCCGCCACAGCCGCTGGACCTGCCCGTAGGAGGGCACGTCGTCGGCGACCGGGCCGCCGGCGGCCACCTCCAGCGCGGTGGTGACGGCCGCCCGCAGCGCGGTGCGGAACAGCAGGGAGCCGTAGCTGATCCGCCGCACGCCCAGGGCCGCCAGTCGCGCCGGCGGCACCTGCGGCTGGATGAGCACGTTCAGCGGCACCGCGGCGGCGGCGACCAGCGCCTGCACCTCCCGCTCCCGGGCCGCCCCCGGGACGAACACCCCGTCGGCCCCCGCGCCGGCGTAGGCCTGGACCCGCCGCACGGCTGTGGCCAGGGCGTCGGGCGCGCCCAGCCAGAACGGGTCGGTGCGGGCGTTGACGAACAGCCGCGGCACCCGTTGCTTGATCGCGCCGATCAGCGCGACCTGCTCCGACACCTCCGCCAGGCCGCGGCCGCGGCCGTCCTCGATGTTGATCCCGGCGACCCCGGCGTCGGCCAGTTCCTCGGCCAGGTCGGCCACCTGGGCGGGTGAGCCGCCGAAGCCCGCCTCGATGTCGACCGTGACCGGCACCTGCAGCCTGGCGATCCCGCGTGCCAGCGCCACGGTCTCGGCCCGGGTGGCCTGCTCGGCGTCCGGCTTGCCCGCGGCCGCGGCCACTCCCAGGCTCGTCGTCCCCACCGCCGCGAACCCGGCCGCCGCCAGCGCCGCCGCCGAGGCGTGGTCCCAGGCGTTGGGCAGCAGCAGGGGCTGGTGGCCGTGGTGCAACGCCCTGAACCGCTCGGACATCGTCGGCCCGGCCGCCGTCACCGCCGCACCGCCTCGATCACCCCGGCCGCCAGCGCCAGCGCGATCTCCCGCCCCGGGCAGGGGCGCGGCCCCGCTCCGAAGGTCAGGTGCTCCTGGGTGCGGCCGGGCCGGAAGCGGCCGGGGTCGTCGAACACCTCCGGATCCCGGTTGGCCGCCGCCACATCCAGCAGTACGGGCGTGCCGGGCTCCGCACCGCCCGCCGCCCGGCCCGGCCCCGTCACGACGCGGCGCAGCACCCGCACCGGTGGGTCGTGGCGCAGCGTCTCGGCCAGCAGGTCCTCCACCGGGCAGGCCGCGGTGCCGGCCGCCAGCGCGTTGCGGATCAGGGTGGCCGTGGAGTCGCAGGCCTGGGCCAGCAGTCCGGCCAGTACGGCCAGCCGCTCCGGCTCGGGGTCGCCCAGCAGCCTCGACAGCCGGGCCAGGCCCGCGTCGGCCGCCGCCGCGGTCGCGGCGGGGTGGGCGGCGTCTGCGGCGGGGTGGGCGGCGCCCGGGGTGGCGGCGTGCCCGGTGCCTGCGACCTCGGTGCTTGCCGGGGCGGGGGCCGGGGCGGGCAGGTAGGCCGGGGCGAACCGTGCTACCGCCCGCGCCGCCTGCCCGCCCTCTTGCGCCCGGACGCCGAGCGCGACGGCCAGCACCTCGACCGGGATCAGCTCGATCGGGACCGCCCCGGCCTCCCGCGGGGCCGAGGAGGCCCGCCGGAAGGCCGCGGCGCGCAGCGCCGGCGCCCGCAGCCCGGCGAGCACCTCCTCGGCCGCGGCCCGGCGCCGGGCGTGCAGGGGGCCGTCGGCGAAGCGGCTGACCGCGCCGCGCAGCCAGGCCACGGTCAGGGCGGAGGGCGGGCGGGCCGCGGGCACGACGGACAGGCCGGGGTCGGCCAGGAGCGCGCGCACCTCGTCGTAGCGGCTGACGACCAGCGGGTGTGAAGTCATGTCCCGAGGCTAGAGGCGGGAGGCTTCGGCGCCCGCCGAAGTGTCGGCCGGTCATGATGGGCAGATGACATCTACGACGCCGATCCCTCTTGCCGTACTGGCCGGGCTGCTGGCCGACGCCACCCGGGCGCGTTTCTGCCTGGCGCTGCTGGACGGGCGCGCCTGGACCGCCGGTGAGCTGGCCCGGCACGCCGGGGTCGCGGCCTCCACGGCCAGCGAGCACCTGTCACAGCTGGTGGAGGGCGGCCTGCTGGCCGAGGAGCGTCAGGGACGCCACCGGTATCTACGGCTCGCCGGGCCGCAGGTGGCCCAGCTCATCGAGGACCTGACGGCCCACGCCGAACGCGCCGAGAGCGCCGCCAGGCCGCCGACGCTGCGCGCGGCGAGCGCGGCCAAGGCGATGGCCGCCGCGCGGACCTGCTACGACCACCTGGCCGGAAGGCTCGGCGTGACCATCACCGACGCGCTCACCACCCGGGGGCTGCTGCGCCAGGACACCGGCTTCGCGCTCAGCGACGAGGGACTGGCCTGGTTCGAGGGGGAACTGCGGGTGCCGCTGCCGCCGCCCACCGGCAGGCGCCCCCTGGCCCGGCCCTGCCTGGACTGGACCGAACGCCGCCATCACCTGGCCGGCTCCGCCGGGGCCGCGCTCTGCGCGACCGCGCTGGAGCGCGGATGGGTGAGCCGGATCGGCTCCGGACGCGCGCTGCGCGTCACCGGGGCCGGCCAGGAGGCTCTGGGCGCGCTGCTGGGCCTGGACGGGCTCACCGGTGAGGCCGCCCAGGTCACGGCGAGCGCAGCCGGTGGGTGAGGCTGGTGTGGCGCCGTCCCGCGCCCCGGGTCCGCACCGCCTGGGCCAGCGCCCGGCGTGAGCCGACGATGACGACGAGTTTCTTGGCCCGGGTGATGGCGGTGTAGAGCAGGTTGCGCTGCAGCATCATCCACGCGCTGGTGGCCAGCGGGATGACCACCGCCGGATACTCGCTGCCCTGGGAGCGGTGGATGGAGACCGCGTAGGCGTGCGCCAGCTCGTCCAGCTCGTCGAAGGCGTACTCGACGTGCTCGTCCTCATCGGTCAGCACGGTCAGCTTGTGGTCGTCGGGCTTGATGTCGACCACCATGCCCACGGTCCCGTTGAACACCCCCGCCGCGCCCTTGTCGTAGTTGTTGCGCAGCTGGGTCACCTTGTCGCCGACCCGGAAGACCCGGCCGCCGTAGCGGCGCTCGGGCATGCCCTCCCGGGAGGGGGTCAAGGCCTCCTGCAGCGAGGTGTTGAGGTTGCCCGCCCCCGCCGCGCCCCGGTGCATCGGCGCCAGCACCTGCACGTCCCGGCGCGGGTTGAGGCCGAACTTGCGCGGGATCCGGTTGGCCACCACGTCCACCGTCAGCGCCGCGATCTCCTCCGGCTCCTCGCACGGGAACAGGAAGAAGTCGTTCATGCCCTCCAGTGCCGGCGGCAGGCCGGTGTTGACCCGGTGGGCGTTGGTGACCACGCCCGACTCCTGCGCCTGGCGGAAGATGTGGGTCAGCCGGACCCGGGGGATCTCCTCCTCGGCGGCCAGCAGGTCCCGCAGCACCTCGCCGGCGCCGACCGACGGCAGCTGGTCCACATCCCCCACGAACAACAGGTGCGTGCCCGGCGCGACGGCCTTGACCAGCTTGTTGGCCAGCAGCAGGTCCAGCATCGAGGCCTCGTCGACCACGACCAGGTCGGCGTCCAGGGGGTTGTCGCGGTCGAAGGTGGCATCCCCGCCGGGGCGCAGCTGCAGCAGCCGGTGCACGGTGGTGGCCTCGTGGCCGGTCAGCTCCGCCAGCCTCTTGGCCGCCCGGCCGGTGGGCGCGGCCAAGATCACCTTGGCCTTCTTGGCGCGGGCCAGGGTGACGATGGAGCGTACGGTGAAGCTCTTGCCGCAGCCGGGGCCGCCGGTCAGCACCGCGACCTTCTCGCACAGTGCCAGCCGTACGGCGTGGGCCTGCTCGGGGGCGAGGTCGGCGCCGGTCCGCTGCTGCAGCCACTGCAGGGCCGCCTCCCAGTCCACCGACCCGAAGACGCCCAGCCGGTCGTGGCCGGAGGCCAGCAGGGCGCGCAGCGAACCGGCCAGCGACAGCTCGGCGCGGTGGAAGGGGACCAGGTAGACCGCCGGGACGGTGCCGTCGCCGACGGGGACCTCCTCGCGGACCACGCCCTCCTCGGTGACCAGCTCCTCCAGGCACCGGACGGTCAGCTCGGCGGGGACCTCCAGGATCTTCACCGCGTCGCCGACGAGGTTGGGCGCCGGCAGGTAGCAGTGGCCGTCGTCGGCGGCCTGCGACAGGGTGTAGCGCAGCCCCGCCTTGACCCGCTCGGGGCTGTCGTGCGGGATGCCGACGGCCTGGGCGATGGTGTCGGCGGTCTTGAAGCCGATCCCCCACACGTCGTCGGCCAGCCGGTAGGGCTCGCTCTTGACGACCGTGATGGAGGCGTCGCCGTACTGTTTGAAGATCCGTACCGCGATGGAGGTCGACACGCCGACCCCCTGCAGGAAGATCATCACTTCTTTGATGATCTTCTGTTCCTCCCAGGCGACGCCGATCATCTTGGTCCGCTTGGGCCCGAGGCCGGGGACCTCGACCAGGCGCTCGGGGGCGGTCTCGATGATCTGGAGGGTGTCGGCGCCGAAGTGGTCGACGATCCGCTCGGCCATCTTCGGCCCGATGCCCTTGATCAGTCCGGAGCCCAGATAGCGCTGGATGCCCTGGACGGTGGCGGGCAGCACGGTGGTGTAGGACCACACCTCGAACTGCTTTCCGTACTTCGGGTGGGAGGTCCAGCGCCCGGTCAGCCGTAGCGACTCGCCGGGCTGGGCGCCCAGCAGCGGCCCGACCACGGTCAGCAGGTCACTGCCCGAGCGTTCGGTGGCCACCCGGGCGATGGTGTAGCCGGTCTCCTCGTTGGCGTAGGTGATGCGTTCGAGGACGGCGTCGATGGATGCCGTAGGGGGACCACCCGATCCAGGCTTCACGGAAAACCTCTCTCTAACCTTCCCGGGCCAGGGTAGAAGGGTAGAGCAGTGGCCGGCGACCGCGATGGGCCGCCGGGGACCGGAGCCCGGCTCCCCCAGGGCGCGCTCCGGTCCCGGCCTTCCCGCAGTCCAGGGGAGATTTCCACCGGACCTGCCTGACCCGCACTGATGCGGGCCTGTTCCGTTTGTCGATCACTTCCGCGCAGGACGCCGTGGACACGCCCCCACCTGATCAACCCTGCTCGCTGGGAAGGCCGCCCTGACGTAGGTCACCTACGTGTGCGGAGGGCCTGGACGGCGGCGGTGATTCCCTTCTTGTCGTAGCTGCTGGTGGGCATGGTGGAGCCGTGGGCGTGGCGGATGACGCCCTGGGAGTCGACGAGGATGCTGCCTGACTGCTGCATCGAGCCGAAGACCTTCCTGCTCAGGCCGATCATCTCGTGCGGGGTGCCGTGGCGGCCGGTGAGGACGGGGAAGGGGATCTGACGCTTGGCCTTCCACTCGGCCGCGGCCTGGCGGTCCTCGGGGACCGCGACAAGCACTCGCACGTTGTCGGCGGCGAGCTCGTCGCGGCGCCGGATGAGGTCCTGGACGTGCCGGTAGCAGACCGGGCACGACGTCGACCGCATGAAGTAGACGAGCACAGCGTGATTGCCCTGGTAGTCGGACAGGCGGACGGCCTGGCCGTCGGTGTCCTCCAGCACGACGTCGGGCGCGGGCGATCCAGTTTCAAGCATGGCGGAAATCCTCTTCAACTCGGGTTGTGAAAACCGTCATCCCATAAGAGGCCCCCACGCCGCGAAAGGATTCACCGTCTCGGGATCGATCTCGCTCGGCGCACCCCCGAGCCGTACGCCGGCAATCGGGCCGGCGCCCTCCTCGTGCTGGGCACCTCGGCGTTGACCGCGTCGTCGGCTGTCGGCTCGACCGACGACGGCACCGCAATGATCATGTCGTGTGTCGGGCTGGTGGCCTTCTCCATGCACACGCGGCCGAGCCCACTGGTGATCATTACGATGACGGGTGCGACGGTCATGGCGGCCACCTCGTCGTGCGTGTTCTCGGAGCGGTCAGCCGGTGACTGGCCGACGCGCTGCTGAGCGGCAAGCACGATCTGAACGGTGGGTTGGAACAAGTACGGCGGGCCCGTCGGCCGGCCGCCGGGGGCCTGTCCGAGGCACGACACGCGGTGGCAGATCGCCACGTCGCCGTTCATCGGCGAGTCGACGGTCAAGACGCACATCAACGACGCCTTCGCCAAGATCGGAGCCCGTAGCCGCAGCGACGCGACACGCTACGTCTACCGGCAGGAGGTGGCGGAGGGCTGAAAACGGTCAGAGCAGCCGGATCGTCCTGCCGATCCGGTCGAACAGGGCCTGCTTGCCGTCCTGGTCGGTGCTGAGCGTGACGGTGCAGGTCCTGCCCTGGGCGGGCAGGTAGAACTGGGTGCCTTTGACCTGCATGCCGCCGGCCGGGAAGACGTAGACCATCCGCGCCGCCTCCGTGCCGCCGACGGGCACCTTGGTCGCTTCGATGATCTTGGCTCTGATCTGTTGCAGCTCGCCGGTGGCCGCGCTGATCAGTTGGTCGGTCGAGGCGTCCGAGCTGGGCTGGCAGTAGCCGTTGAGGTTGGTGGTGAAGCCGTTGGGCGATCTGTGCCTCGATCCGGGGTCGAAGGCCCAGACGGCCTTGTTGGTCACCAGCGGCTGCAGGTCCCGCTGGGCCCGCTCCAGCGCCTTGCCCGACAGGCCGCTGCGCTTGAGTCCCTGCTGGAGGTCGTCCTTGGTCAGGTCGAGCGCGACCCAGGAGTCGGGGACCGCGACGGCGAGCCCGTTGGCGGTGCTGCCGACCAGTTCGAAACCGCCGGGCACGGTGGCGGCCCCGCCGCCGCCCGTCGGATGTCCCGGGCTCCCGGTGGGAGTCGCCGTGGGGGTCCCCGTCGGGGCCTGCGCCAGGTTGACGGGGCCGCCGCCTGCGCAGGCGGCGGCCAGCGCCAGGCACAGCGCGCCCGTGGCCGCCGCGATGGGATAGCGCTTACGCACCAGACTGCCCTCCTCGCGGGCCTCGCGGGGAGGCCCGATGCCGATCGACCGGTGAAACCGCATGGTGAATCGCCACAGGGGGACCTCCCGCACCGGAACCGCCTCGTCCCGGCCGGTAGGGGCAGCCCAACCGATGACAGGCGGCGCCTGTGCTCACCCGTCGCTGCTTGACGTGTCGCAGGAGCGCGCAGCGCAGCTGCGTGTGTTCCTGTTTTCGCAGGTTAAGCGGTAAGTGTCGGTGAGGCCGGGTTCCGCTGCGGTGTGTCGCGAGGGATTGGGGGCGGCGGGGCGGGCGGCGGGCCGCCGCATCGCCGCAGCCGAACATTACGGGTCTTCCCAGCGTCGTAACAGGGCGGTAGGACAGGGATACGCCGGAGACGTCGGGGGCGGCGCCGGACATCGGCAGCCATGACGGGGAGACCAGCATGACCGTACGGGTGATCATCGAGGAAGTCGGCCGTCCGGGGCTCTCGGCCGAACGGGTGCGGCAGGTGGCGGGGGCGCATCCCGCCGTGCTCGCGCACCTGCGCACCACCGAGGTCCACCGGCTGATCGTGGGGGCCGCGGCCGCGCTCGGGCACGATCCGGACGGGCGGGCGCCGTTCCGGGCGAGTGTGTTCGACCCGGTCTCCAACCGGGGCGTCGAGCTGCGCGGCACCGTGGACCGGCCCGAGCAGGCGCAGGTCCTGCCCAGCTCCTACCGTCCCAACCCGCGGCCGCAGGAGCTCAGGGCGGCCGCGGCGATCCTGCGGGCCGACGGGCGCTTCCCCGCCGGGGACGACGTGCTGATCTATCAGCCGATGCCGCCGCTGGCCGACCTGGACAACCCCGACGGCACCACCACCCGCCGCCCCACCCTGGGCGTCTATGACCCCTCCGGCGCGGTCAGGCACCGGATCGTCGCCGTCGACGTCGCCGCGGGCAGCGTCGACTGGTCCCCGGCCGGGGTCTCCGTCGCGATGCATCCGGGCGACTGCGAGTCGCACCTGCCCGAGGGCGTGGAGAGCCTGCGCGACCGGGGCGGACCCAACCAGGTGCGGCTGCGCGTGCTCGACGGTGACACCGAACTGTGGAACATGATCGTGGTACGGCCCCGCGCGTCGGCGCCCAGCGGCCCCGGTGACGGTTCCGGGGTGGAGCTGCGGCAGGTGCGCTACCGGGGCAGGATCGTGCTGCGCCAGGCGCACGTGCCGATCCTCAACGTCCAGTACGAGGAGGACGGCGTGACCTTCCGCGACTGGCAGAACCAGGAGACCCGCTTCTCGGCCACCGGCAGCGACCCGGTGGGCTGGGGCTGGCGGATCTGCACCCAGCCGCCCAGGACCATCCTGGAGCGGCCCGGCAACGACGCCGGCAACTTCCAGGGGGTGGCCTTCCACCACGCCGACGGCGAGCTGAGGATCGTCAGCGAGCTGGCCGCCGGCTGGTACCGGTATGTGTCAGAGTGGCGCCTGGCCGACGACGGCATGATCAGGCCGCGGTTCGGCTTCGCCGGGGTGCGCAACCCGCGCACCTGCATGCGCCACCGCCACCACGTCTACTGGCGCTTCGACTTCGACGTCGAGGGCGCGGCCAACGACGTGATCGAGCAGTTCGACGACACCGGCTCGGTCATCCCCGAGCCGGTGCCCATCGTGCAGGAGGTCATGCGCAAGCGGCGTCATCCCGCCCGGTTCTGGCGGATCACCGACGGTGCCAGCGGCCGTGGCTACCAGATCCACCCCAGCGAGCACGACAACACCGCCGACCCCTACGGCGTCGGTGACCTGTGGTTCCTGCGCCACCACCCGGCCGAGCTGTACGACGGCAACCCCGGTGCCGACAACCGGGCGATGCTGAACCGGTTCGTCAACGGGGAGAGTCTCAGCGGCGTCAACGTCGTCGTCTGGTACGCCGGGCACTTCCGGCACGACCAGAACGCCCCCGAGCCGCATCAGGGTCACGTCGTCGGCCCCGATCTGGTCCCCGTCACCTGACGGGGGCGGGTGGCGGGGCCGCCGGCCGGTGCCCCGCCAAAGACGGAGGACCCACCGGAGGCCGACCGGTCAGGTCATGTCCCAGAGCAGGCGGTAGTAGGCGATGCGCTCCGGGTCCGGGGTGATCCCGTAGGCGTCGTACATGACGCCGTCGTGTCCCGGGCCGTAGTTCCACTCCATGCTCCACGCCGCGACGGCCAGGTCGGCCCATCGGTCGGCCACCCCGAGCGAACCGAGATCGACGTGCGCGGCGAACGTACCGTCGCCGTGCAGCAGCGTGTTGGGGACGCACGCGTCCCCGTGGCAGACGACCAGGCGGTCGATCGGGGGCGGCTCCCCGATGCGCGCCCGGGCCTGCGCGAGTTCGAGGTGACGGTGCTCAGGGAACCAGTCGGCCGGTCCCTTGCCGTCGGCGATGCGCTCGTCGGCGCGTGCGAGCCGTCGAGCGACGCTCCATTCGAACGGGCACCGCTCCACGGGCAGGGCGTCGTGGAGCAGGCGCAACCCTCGGCCGATCGCGGCCGCCGCGGTCGCCGGGTCGACGATCCACCGGGGGTCCACCGCCGACAGGCCCGGGAGCGCCGCCGTGACCAGCCACGCGCCGTCGGCGTCGGCGCCGTGCTCGACGACTCGCGGGACGTTCGCCCACTGCTGCGCCCAGGCCAGGCGCTCGGCCTCGCCGGAGAGGTCGATCTCCGGGGTGCCGACGGCGACCCACTTGGCATATCTGGTGCCGTCGTGCCCGTTTCCGAGGCGGAAGGTCAGGCCACCGAGCTCGTTGCGCCACACCGGGGTGATGGTGTCACCGCCGGCGAGCGCCGCGATGACGTCGGGGACGGCCACGGGGCCGGTCGGGATCTCGGAGATGACGGGGTGGCTCATGGAGACAGGATCCTTCCCGGGGGCGGTGCCGGTGACAACTGGTTTTCGGGGGGAAGGGCCCGCCGGGTCCGGCCCCGGTGGTCCTCAGCCCCGGCTCCTGCCGGTCGACGGGGTGGGGGCCGATGGCCTCGTCCGGCGCGGGGTCATTCCTCGACGGCTCCGCCCACGGCCCGCAGATGATCACGGAAGCTCAGGGAAGGCTCCTGCCGGCGCCGGGCGAGGTAGGTGTCGAAGCTCAGCTGAGCGCGTAGGGAGACACCTGCGCGGATCCGTTCGGCCTGGTGCCGTTCGGTGTCGCGGATCGTCTCGGCGAGCGTGAGGAGGTCCGCGGCGCGAGAGGCCGGCACGAAGAGCACGCCGTCGTCATCGCCCAGGACCACGTCCTCGCCGCTGACCGTCAGATCTCCCACGCCGGCCGATCCCAGCGCGTCGTGGGGGCGGGCGTCCAGGCGTAGCGGGCCGGTCGGGAGCGCCCCCAGGCTGAAGACCGGCAGCCCGATCGCCCGTATGTCGGCCGTGTCGCGGTGCAGCCCCCAGATCACGATTCCGTCCAGCCCGGCAGCCTGAGCCTCCAGGACCACCAGATCACCGACGCACGCCTCGTCGAGCCGCCCGCCGTTGTCGACCACCAGCACATCGCCGGGCGCGGCCCCTTCGAAGGCCTCCAGGAAGACGTCGACGCTGCCGACGTGCCGAGCAGGGCACACGCGCCCGGCCAGGCGGCTCCCGGGCGCTACGCTCCGCAGGTGCGCCGGGGCGCACCGCACCGGGACCCGGGCGCGGATGCACGCGTCCGCCAGATGGGCGGTGGTCAGAGTCGCAAACCGCCGCCGAAGCTCTTGGCGATCCATACCGTGCTTCCTCCCGCCGTCCGCCCGAGGTGTCGTCGTCCTCGAGGCTCGCATGTCGAGGACGCGACATCAATCGGCGGGGTGCCGGATACGGCACGGGCCGGGATCCGCGCCTTCCGGCTGCGGGTCCCGGCCCGTGGCGGGTGCTGAGGTCAGGCCGGGACGATGTTCTCGGCCTGCGGGCCCTTCTGGCCCTGCGTGACGTCGAATGACACCTTCTGGCCTTCCTGCAGCTCGCGGTAGCCCTGGCCGACGATGTTCGAGAAGTGAGCGAAGACGTCAGCGCCGCCGCCGTCCTGCTCGATGAAGCCGAAGCCCTTTTCCGCGTTGAACCACTTCACGGTGCCGGTAGCCATGTCGATCTCCTCCTGTAGGGGCAGAGCCGGAATCCGCACTGCACGGATTCCGTGTCGCCGCGATGAGCCCATCCGGAGATGACCGGCAGAACAAAAATGCACCTGAGGGTCACATCCCGTCAGGTGCACACAGAGTTTCATGGGTACCACAACCGCAACTGGGTTCACCGTAGCACCTGCGCGGGCCGGCGTACGAGCAGGTCCGGTCACGGCCCCGGGCCACGTGCGCGCACCGGGCGGCGAGGCGGGGCGCCTGCTCCGGTGTCCGGCCGGCCGGCAGCTTCTCCAGGCCGTCCGCGACTACGTGCGCGACCAGCGCCTACCGCCCGGCCGGCCGTACCGGGGCCCGGGCGGTGCCGGTGGCCGCGGCGGCTGCGACGGGCCGGACGGGCGGCGCGGGCAAGCCGGTGCGGGGCGGTCCGGAGGCTCAGTGCAGGGCGATCGCCGCCCAGGGACTCTCCGGGTCGCTCATCAGCGCCCGGTGGGCCTCCAGCACCGTTGTGTACCACTCCCCGAACGTCTCCTCGTCGAAGTGGAGGCAGCGGCCCAGGACGTATCCGGCCGAGAACTCCGCCCATGAGCCGTAGACGCTCTGGACGCTCTTGCCCGCCCTCTCGATCGCGGCGTGCATCTCCTGCTCGGTCGCGTACCGGGCACCCCGCCCCCAGCGGGCCATCATCGTGGCGCGGCCCAGGTCCCAGGCGGCGACGGACCGCACATACCCGTCGGGTGGCAGCAGTCCGTCGGCCCTGAACCGTGCCTCGTAGCGTGTCACCTCGCCCACCAGCCCGCGTAGCCGGGCGACGAACCCGTCGAGCTCGTCAGGGTCGGTGCCCTCCTCCGCCTGCCGGCGTATGGAGGTCTCGACGAGGTCGCGCCACGCCACGGGATCGACGCGCCCGCCTCCGAGCCGGACCCGCGTCCCGAGCACGAAGTCCCAGACCCAGGGGCTGACCTCGCAGGTGAGCAGCCGCTCCTGTGTGCTGTGCCAGTCGTCGCGGGTGAAGACGTTCCAGGACTCCGCCAGCCGCTCGACCTCGTTGCTGTAGCCGGCGCCGTGCCAATGGAGCGTGTTCCAGGCGTCTCCGTTGGAGTAGCACAGGTGTGCCCCGCAGGCCAGGCCGCGCAGCATCGCCTCGTCCGCGGGGGCGCCGGTCCGGCGCGTCTCGACGCGGTCGCACAGCTCATCGGGGCGGAACAGCTCCTCGTGGAGCTCGCCCCAGATCTCCCGCTCCTCCTCGTCGGCGAGGATCCACTGGGCACACGGCGTCTCGGCGTTGACGGCCAGGATCTCCACGTCGTCGGGCCAGATGGCCGCCAGGCCGCCGAGGGTGACGAATTCGTACACCACCTCGGGATGCGGCCGGGGCAGCACGCCCACCGTGTACGTGAGCACGACCCGGCGCCCGTCGTCCAGCGTCGCAAGCGTCACCGGCCGCCGCCCTCGCTCGTCGGCGACGGCCTCCAAGGACACGGGCCGGTAGAGCCCTTCGGCGGCGACGGATCGCAGGTATTCGTACCCCGCGCGGTCGTCTCCCGCCTCGTCCTCCCGGCACAGCTCATACAGCCGCTGCTCGCGGGCGGCGGGAGCGCGCCATGGACTCCCGTCCTGAGGATCTTGCAGGGAAGGGAGTATTTCCTCGTGCATCTCGTCACCGGTGAGCATGAGCGAAAATATAGCGAGACTCCGCTCGGCCGTTTCCGGCCTCGGCCGGGACATCGGCCGCCCCTCGTCGGCAGCCGGTGGGGGGCCTAGCCGGCGCGCCAGAGCGCTCCGCGGGACTGTTCCGCCGAGGCGACCGAGCCCAGCGCGTAGATTCCGTGGTCGGTGGCCACCAGGTCGGTGACGTGCGGCTCCGTGCCCTGGTCGGCGGGCGGGCGCTCCCTGGTCCAACGCCCGCCGCTGAGGTGCCACAGCGTCGACTCCGTCGTCACCGTCCACAGCCCGCCGTCCCCGT
Source organism: Streptosporangium sp. NPDC003464 (assembly GCF_053588315.1). Classification (NCBI taxonomy): domain Bacteria; kingdom Bacillati; phylum Actinomycetota; class Actinomycetes; order Streptosporangiales; family Streptosporangiaceae; genus Streptosporangium; species Streptosporangium sp. NPDC003464. Next base: position 49,711 of record NZ_JBSFPS010000013.1, read on the forward strand.
CCGGCACCGCGTCCACGAACGCGCCGTCGAAGTTCTCCCGGTGGAAGGGGCCCCACGTGCAGCTCCACCTGCCCTGCGCGTGGCGCAGCGCCACCAGCCGTCCGGCGTTGGTGTCCTCGCCCTCCTCCAGGTAGTGGGTGCCGAACGCCGCCGCCCCGAGCACCCATGTCTCGTCCGCGCCGACGACCGCGACGGCCTGCGGGTAGAAGGCGCCGCCCTGAGTGTCATGGATGGCCTCCTCCGCGTTGATCCGCAGCGCGAACTCCACCACCTGCGGCGTGCCCTGGCGCAACCGCACGGCCTTGGACCCCGCGGCGGGCACGGCCCAGACCTCCTTGCCCTCCTCCGAGCCGAACAGCCGATATCCGGCGGATGCCCCCTCGACGCCCTGGTCGGCGGGCAGGTCCATCCGCTCCCAGCCCGTGCCGTCCCAGTGGACGGCGGTGGCGCCGGAGCTCACCCAGCCGCCGTGCGCGTCGGCGGGGCGGTCCTCTCCCCCCTGATCCGGCACGGTCCTGTCCTGGTCCGGCACGGTCACCGTCAGCTCCCGCCACCCGTCGCCCTCACGCACGCCCCCCTTCCACGCCTCCGCCCCCGGGCTGACCGCCCAGATCCCGCCGTCGGGACTCGTCGCCAGGGCCTTGACGCCTTTCATCCCGGGCGGCACGGCCGTCGTCTCCCAGCGGCCGTCCTTCCACCGGACCGGCGTCGCGGGGTTCTCCCCCGTGTCGCGCAGCGCCCACAGCGTGCCGGCCGAGGCCGCCGCGCCGCCGCGGAGGGCGCCCTCCTCGGTCACCGAGAGCAGCTCCCAGCTCGGCCGGACGGAGGCCACCTGGAACCCGTCGGCGATGCGGGCCGGCTCCGGACAGTCCTCCCGCGAGACGATCACCGCCTGCGCGCTCCCGCCGACGGGCGAGGCCATCGGCACGGCCACGGGGGCGGCCGCCCCGGTGGGCGTGCTCGCCGGTTCTTCCGCCCCTGACGCGCACCCGCCTGAGACCAGCGCGAGCGACACCGCCACCACCGCACCCACCCGCCGCATGAAGCCTCCGCCCTCGTCCATGTCGGTCTGAGGAGACTGCTGACGCCTGTCCTCAGAAGTCGATCATGACTCTCGGTCGCGCTGATCCATCGTACTTACCGGTCGGAGCCCTGAGGCGGTTCCTCGGTCGGGAACAGGATCAGGCTCATCAGGCGGGGGACGCGGCCGGGGCCGGGCCGGTTGGCCGCCCGGGCGGCGAAGACGGCGCGTAGCTCGTCGGCCATCTCCGTGATCTCGTCATGGCTGAGCCACACAACGCCCTGCCGGTAGCCCACGGAGTCGGCGGTCGGGTCGGCGCCGTCCCGGTCGAGGTAGGCGTTGAACTCGGCGAGCAGGGCGGCCATGGCCGCGGCGAAGCCCCGGCGGTGCTCCTCCAGCGTCATCGACGCGCCCGCGCGGGCGTCGATCGCGGTCCGCTCGCCGCGTAGCCGGTAGTGGCGTTCCACGGCGCCGCGCACGCGCTGCTCGTCGGCGACCTCCAGCACTCCCCCCTCGGCCAGCAGGCCGACGTGCCGGTAGACGGTGGTCTTGGGGACGTCGGACAGGCGGGCGCACAGCTCGGCCGTGGTGCGGGCGCGCCCTCCGGACATGGCGTGCACGATGCGCAGCCGCACCGGGTGCAGGAGCAGGTCAAGCGTATCCACGCCCCCTAAGGTCCCATATCTGGTACCGTTCCCAAAATTGGGAACGCATGAGAAGGGGCTCGCGATGACCACGGACACCTCGGCGGCGGCCCGGCTGAACAGCCGGGCGGTGCTGCCGCTGCGCACGCTGGACCCGGCCCGGCCGCTGGACGACCTCGAATGGCTGGACGAGGCCATCGGTGACGCGCGGGTGGTGGCGATCGGCGAGAGCGCGCACTACAACCGCGAGTTCTTCCAGCTCCGCCACCGCCTGCTGCGCTACCTGGTGGAGCGGCACGGGTTCAGCGCCTACGCGATGGAGACCGGATCCGTCGAAGGACGGCTGGTCGACGGCTGGGTCCGAGGCGGCGGTGAGGACCGGCTCGGCCGGGTCATGGCGGACGGCCTGACGTCGCTGATGGGACTGTGGACGCCGATGCGCGCCCACCTGGAGTGGATGCGGCGGCACAACAGCGGCGCCGCGCGCCCGGTCGGCTTCCACGGGATCGACCTGCCCGGCTCGATGGTCTCCCTGCTGCCCGGACTGGACGCCGTGATCGCCTACCTCGCGCGGGCCGACCCCGAATTCCGGATCGACCCGGGCGTCCGGGAGACGGCCGCCGCCTTCGCGGCGCCGTCCGCGTTCTCCGCGCCCGCGGCCATCGCCGCCTACGGGAAGCTCGCACCCCAGGCCAGGGACGCACTCACCGCGGGCCTGGCCGACCTCGCCGCGCGCATGACGGGCCGACGCCTGGACTACCTCCGCCGGACCACCCTCGACGCCTACGAGCGCGCGCTCCACGCACTGCGCGTCACGGTGACCCTCGACGCGATCATCCGCGCGATGGCCCGCGGCGACCAGCAGACCGTGATGTTCGACCGCGACGCCGCGATCGCGGACACGGTCGGACGGATCCTGCGCGGCGAGGAGCGGATCGTCCTCGCCGCCCACAACGGCCACGTCCAACGCTGGCCCTGCGCCATTCCCGGCACACCCGCGGCGACGTCGATGGGCATGCATCTGGCCGATCGATTGGGTGAGGACTATCTCGTCATCGGCACGACCTCGGGGACCGGCCAGACCCTCAACGCGGCCGCCGACTTCTTCACCGGCACGCTCTTCACCGCGATGGAGGCGCCCCGGCCCGGCAGCCTTGACGCGCTCATGGACGCGAGCCACGACGGCCCCTTCGCGACCGACCTCCGCCGACTGTCGCCGGCCGACGCCGACGCCGTCCGGGCCGCCTCGCGGCAGCGCGCCGGCAACGGGACGTCCTACTCCGACCTGAGCCCGCTGGACGCCTTCGACATCGTCGTGCACCTGCCGTACGTCACGGCGGCCGAGCCCGACGCCGCCGCGCTCGCCCACTCACCCCGGGACGTGCAAGAGGCGTTCTCCCGGTGGAAGCCGGAGTGACACCGGCCGGTCCCGGGCGCCGGCGCCGAGCAGGAGGTCGATGAGGGCGGCGCCGCGGGCGTGTCCCTGACGGGATCAGCTCACCGTGGAGAGGAGGCTCGAGCGCAACGCCTCCGCGTTGGCGGCCAGGAACTCCCCGAACGTACGGGGCGAGCGGCCCGTGAGGTCCCGCACCGCCGTCGTCGTGGCCGCCAGGGAGCCGGTCGCCACCTGCCGGGAGAGCTCGGCCACGTCGTCGGCGAACCGCGCCGGCACCCCCTTCTCCCGCAACGCCGCGGCGAGCTCGTCAGGGGGCAGCTGGACCTGGCCCACGGTGCGGCCCAGCACGGCCGAGATCTCGCGCGCGATCTCGGCGTAGGTCAGCGCCTGCGGGCCCGTCAGCACGTACGTCTCGCCCAGGCCGTGCGGTCCGGTCAGCAGGGCGGCGGCGCAGGCGGCGATGTCGTCGCAGTCGACATACGACACCGGGGCGCCCCCGTAGGCGTCCACGAGCCTGCCTCCGACGGTGAAGGCGCCGGCGCCGGTGAGGAAGTTCTGCATGAACCCGCTGGGCTGCAGCATCGTCCAGGCCAGCCCGGACGCCTTGAGGTGCTCCTCGATCTCCCAGTGCGCGCCCTCGGCCAGCCTGCCGCCACGGTGGGCGTGCCAGACCGACACCTTCACCACCCTCGACACCCCGGCGGCGCGTGCCGCGTCGATGGCGGCCTTCTGCTGGCGGATCATCGGCTGCGCGCCGTCCGCCGGCTGGGCTCCGCCCGCGTTGAGGAAGAGCCGGTCGACACCTTCCATGGCGGGCACGAGCGAGGCCGGGTCGTCGAAGTCGCCCACAACGGTCGCACAGCCCAGGGCCCGCCCCTTCTCCTGGTCGCGGACCATGGCCTTGACCGGCGCCCCCCGGCTGAGGAGGGCGCGTACGAGAGGCGTGCCGATGGAGCCGGTGGCTCCGGTGACCAGAATCATGATGTGTCCTCCGAAAGGCGGCCGACGACGGAAAGGCAGCCGACGATAAACTGAGGTTGCCTCGAGAACACTATCTTGAGGGTGCCTCGAATTACTGGGACCTCACATGACCGACAGCCGCCGGCCCCGCGCCGACGCCCGCCGCAACTACACGCGACTCCTGGACGAGGCCGACGCGGCCTTCCGGGAGAGAGGCGTTCAGTCCAGCCTGGAGAGCATCGCCCGCCGCGCCGGCGTGGCCATCGGCACCCTCTACGGCCACTTCCCCACCCGCCGGGCCCTGGTCGGCGCGCTGCTCCGGGAGCGTCACCAGGCCCTGTTCGAGCTGGGCGACCACCTTCTGGCCCACCCCGCGCCGGACGCGCTCTCCACCTGGGTCCGCGCGGCCACCGCGCACGCCGCCGGCTACAGCGGCCTGGCCGCCATGCTCGCCGACGGCCTGGACGACGAGGCCTCGGAGTTGCACACCGCCTGCCTGCGCATGGCCGACACCGGGGAACGGCTCGTCGCCCGCGCACGCGAGGCGGGCGCCCTCCGCCCCGACGCGACAGGTGCCGACATCACCGCTCTGGTGACCGCCGCCGCCTCCCTGCACGAGCACCTGTCCGCGGCCGACTCCGAGCGCCTCGTCACTCTCACCCTGGACGGCCTCGCCCGCGACCCCGGCGCCGCCAAGGACGCGTCACCCGCCCCGGAGGGGCGGACGTCCGGGACGGGCGGGCGCCGTACTGCCGCCACAACCGCATGAGCACCGGATCTGCGGGGGCGCGCCCGCTCGGGCGCGGGGCCGGGGAGAGCGTCGTCTCAATCGCGGCAGTGGTTGTTTACGTTCGAGCAAAAGCTAACTTGCCTTTACGGAAACGCCAACACGGCTGACGACTTCATATGCATTTTTGCAGGCGAAGGCCGCCGCGTTTTGCAATTGATGTGAAGTCGAATGCGGGGCCCGGTCTCAGTTTCTTGCAATGAGATGCCCGTGGACGCGATACTGGTCCATCCATCCCGCGGATGCGTCGAGCGGACCAGAGCAGCAGGAGGCAGCACCGATGCCCGGAGGCAGGCTGACCCACCAGGAGCGCCGGCAGATCGCCGAGGGTCTGGCCGAAAGGCTCACCTACACCGAGATCGCCGGCCGCCTGGGACGACCGATCTCCACCGTCACCCGGGAGGTGACCCGTAACGGCGGTCCCGGCGGCTACCGGGCCGACCAGGCGCATCGGGCGACCGAGGGGCGCGCCCGCCGGCGCAAGCCGGCCCCGGTCCCGGGACCACCGGCCCTCACCGACGCGCACGGGCGTGACCCCGAGGCGGTCCGCGACCTGGAGGAGCGCTTCACCGCGATGATGATCGGCACGGGGCTGCCGCGCATGACCGCCCGGGTGCTCACCTGCCTCTACACCACTGACAGCGGCAGCCTGACCGCCGCCGAGCTCGTCCAGCGCCTCCAGGTCAGCCCCGCGTCCATCTCCAAGGCCATCGGCGAACTCGAACAGCAGGAGCTGATCCGGCGCGAACGCGACCCGCATCGGCGGCGCGACCGGTACGTCATCGACGCCGACGCCTGGTTCCGGGGCTGGATGGCCAGCGCCAGGCAGAACACCTTGCTGGCGGATTTCGCCCGGGAGGGAGCCCAGGTCCTCGGCGCCGCCACCCCCGCCGGCACCCGGCTGCAGGACATCGGCCAGTTCTTCGAACATGTCGGTCACACCATGCTCCAGGCGGCCGAGCAATGGCGGCAGGCCTATTCCGCGAGGCGCACGACAGACGGTTAGGCGTCCTCCTCCCGGCCGTGGTCCCGGCCGCCGTCCGGCAGCTCGATCAGCCGGGTCGGCGGGGCGATCGGCCGGGCCGGTGGTGACGCGTCCATGGGTGAGCACGAGGCGTTCCTCGACACCGGGCCCCTGGAGCTGACCGCGGTCGAACTGTCCCAGCGCCTGTTCGACCGGGCGAAGATCGCAGCCACTCCCATGGACGGCCGGGGCCCGGCGGAAGGCACCACCTGCGGCTCGTGCTCGCCGACGGACCCGTCGAACGCCTCACCGGAGCGGCTCCGCGCCTGGCGTTCAGGACGACTTGCAGGTGCTCCCGTCCGCCCGGGCATCCGGGTAGCCGGGGTAGGCCCACCGGCATACGGCCGTCATGTCGACCTGCTTCCCGCCGGGGCCGTAGCACCAGTAGTAGCCCGGGCCGCCGCCGGCGGCGGCGTATCCCTGGTCCTGGCAGTAGCCGTTCAAGTCGCTTCCGGACACAGTCCCGAGCACCTTCGGGCCCGCAGTGGGCTGCTCCCCCGCGTCCGATGACGGCTTCTCACTCACCCCCGGTCGTGGAGAGGGCTTTTCCTCCACGGCCGGTCGCGAGGAGGGTTTCTCCTCCGGATCTGAGCGTGGCTTCTCACTCACGTCTGATCGTGAAGGGGACTTGTCCTTCCCGTCGGACCGTGAGGGCGGCTTCTCGGATGCCGGAGACCGCGTGCCGTCCGGGCGTCGCGGGTTCCGCGTGCCGGCTGTCGGAACCGTCCGGGGCCGGGGGGACGGCGATCCGGTCCGGCCCGCCACGGTGTCGGCCGGGCTGGGTGAGACCGGGGTGGCGCCGGAGGGCGGGCTGGAGCGCGGCGCCCGTGAGGCGTCGGAGTTCTCGCCTCCCGGATCGGAGGGGATGACGGAGTAGGCGATGCCCAGGGCCGCGAGCAGGGCCAGGACCGTGGCACCGGCCAGGACGGAGCGGCGGCGCTTGACGCTGCCGGCCGGCGCCCGGTCCTGCCCGTCGCCCTGACGCGCTCCGGCGGCCTGGCCGGCCGGAGGGTTTCCGGTCAGCCAGGCCGGACCGGGCAGGCCGCGCAAGCCGTCCACGACCTCCGCGGCGGTGGGCCGCCGGGCCGGGTCCTTGGCCAGGCAGGCGCGGACGATGGCGCAGAGCCGCCCGTCCAGCCAGGTCAGGTCCGGCTCGTCATAGAGGATCGACCGCATGACCGCGGGGATCGACTCGCCCTTGAAGGCCCTCTCCCCGGTGGCGGCGAACACCATGGTCGCCCCCCAGGCGAACAGGTCGGCCGCGGGCCCGACCTCACCACCCGCGATCTGCTCGGGCGCCATGTAACCGGGGCTGCCCACGACCTGGCTGGTGACGATCGACCGGCTGAGGTCCAGTGCCCGGGCGATCCCGAAGTCGATCACCACCGGGCCGTCCAGGCCGAGCAGGACGTTGCCCGGCTTGAAATCCCGGTGGACCACGTCCGCCTGGTGGATCGCGGCCAGCGCCGTCGCGGTGTTGAGCGCCAGCCGTTCCAGCGCCGCCCCGCTGCGCGGGCCCGTGCCGCGCACCGACTCCTGCAGCGACGGCCCCTCCACGAATTCGCTGACTATGTAGGGTTGTCCGTTCACGGAACCGCTGTCGAGCACCTTCGCCGTGCAGAACAGGGCCACCCGCTTGGCGATTTCGACCTCGCTCAGGAAGCGGGCCCGGGCACTCTTGTCGACGACCAGGTGCGGGTGGAGCAGCTTTATCGCCACCCGCTGCCCCGGAACCGCGCTACCGACATAAACCGTGCCCTGACCGCCGGTGCCGAGCCGGCCCTCAAGGCGGTACGGCCCCACCGCTTCCAGATCCGAGGGCAGCAGAGCCATCCACTCGGGCACGTGTCCTCCAGCGTCGAATAGGCGAGATCTTGTCCGCGGTCACCCACTGGGCAGCGGTTACGCGTGACCGCCCGCTCAGCGGTGACGGCGTCTCCACGGCCACCGGCAGACGGCGCCCCGGCCGTCGGTCCGAGCCGCCCGACGGGCCGGTGGGGACCGAGACACCCGGGGGTCGGCGGACAACGGCGGTGCGGCCGGCCATATCTCGTCTCTCACAGGGTCATGATCAAAGAGCAGACAGACAGTATCGTCTTTCTGGGGTTGGAGACAGGCCGTCGACGGGTCGAGTTCGTCGAGGGAGCGGGCCGGAGCCACGGACCCACCGGTAAGGCGGTCCCGGCCCCTCGGGTCAGGCGGGGCCCGTGCCCGCGCCGAAGGAGCCGCAGTTCCAGAGGGAACGGACATGGGCGATCAACTGGGGGCCCACGGCGCGCAGACCTGCACGGTCGTTCTCCGCGACCGGGACCGTGACGAGGGCGCTGGTGGCGGCGACGAGCATGCGACAGGTCAGCAGTCCCTGATCGTCGGTGACCCCCAGGGCCTCGGCGTGGACGGAGGCCATGAACGCGTGGAGTTCGCGCCGGCGGGCGACGGCTTCCGGGCCCGCGGCGTAGATCTCGACCAGGTAGATGCGGGTGTAGGGCCACTCGGCCTCAAGCGCTTCGAGGTAGACGGTGATGGCCCGCTCGTAGCTCTCCATCGGGTCGCCGCCCGTGCCGGACGTCCCGATCGCACCCATGACCCGTTCGAGGAGCAGTCCGCACGCATGGTCGAAGGCGGCCATGAAGCAGTCGAGTTTGGAGTCGAACAGCCGGTAGAAGCTCAGGCGCGACACCTTGGCACGTTTGAGGACGTCCTCGATGGAGGTGGCGACATACCCCTTCTCCGCCATGACCTCGGCCATCGCCCGGCACAGACGCCCACGTTGCAGCCGCGCCACCTCTTCAGGCGGCAACGCGTTCCGCCCGCGGGGCAACCGGTGCGACCTCGACATTCACTCACCTTAAAGCAGCCGGACACCTCCCCCAGTGCTCCTGTCCGTCCGGGGCGCGGCCGAAGGCCACGCGCCGACATCGCCACGCCGGCGGCGCTCGTGGCGGGCGACCACGTGGTGGCGGCGGTGCGCCGGCCCGAGAGCATGGCCGATCTGGAGGCCGGGTACCCCGACGGCTGCCTGATCGCGCAGTCCGACGCCCGGGACGTCTCTGCGTCCGCGTAGCTCGTGCGGGACGCCCCCGACCGCTTCGGTCAGCTCGACGTGCTCGTCGACAACGCGGGCCGGGCCGTGGTCGGAGGCCAGGGCGCTCGGACGGAGCCCGTTCCGGCCTCCGGGGACGGGGGCGTTCGGAGAATTGGCCATCTCATGACCGGTGGCTCAACAGGATGGGGTCGCCTCACCGTACATCACTCCTGTTACTCTATGCTCCATATTGATTACCTTGCGTTACTAAGGGAGCTCGTGTGAAGGTCGCCTGCGTCGGCGGCGGACCCGCCAGCCTGTACTTCTCGATCCTGATGAAGCTGGTGGACCCGTCCCATGACATCACCGTCTACGAGCGCAACCCGGCCGGCTCGACGTACGGCTGGGGCGTGACCTACTGGGACGACGTGCGCAACAGCCTCCACGGCACCGACCCCGAGTCCGCGCGTGCCATCGGCGAGAGCTCGGTCCGCTGGGACGGCTGGGTGGTGCACGTCCAGGACCGCACGACGATGACGGTCGAGCACGGGGACGAGGGCTTCGGCATCAGCCGCCGTGAGATGCTCGGCATCCTCGCCGAACGGGCCCGCTCCCTCGGAGTGCGCATCGAGTTCGAGCGCGAGATCACCGACGAGGGCGAGCTGGCCGACGCCGACCTCGTCGTCGCCGGCGACGGCGCCAACAGCGTGCTGCGCGAGCGCCACGCCGACCACTTCGGCACCGAGGTGGTGGTCGGGCGGAACACCTACGCCTGGCTCGGCACCACCAAGGTCTTCGACTCCTTCACCTTCTCCTTCGTGGAGACCGCGCACGGCTGGATCTGGTGTTACTGCTACGGGTTCAGCAAGGAGCACAGCACCTGTGTCGTCGAGTGCTCTCCCGAGACCTGGAGGGGGCTCGGGTTCCACGAGGCGAACGAGGCCGACAGCCTGGCCCTCCTGGAGAAGATCTTCGCCGACATACTGGACGGGCACCCGCTGATCGGCCGGGCGGACGCCGGCGGCGGCGCGTACTGGCTGAACTTCCGCACCCTGACCAACCGGACGTGGCACCGCGGCAACCTCGTCCTGCTCGGGGACGCCGCGCACACCACGCACTACTCCATCGGCGCGGGCACCGCTCTCGCGCTGGGGGACGCCGCCTTCCTGGTCACCGCGCTGCACGAGGAGACGCAACTCCAGTCCGCCCTCGCCCGCTACGAGCGGGAACGCAGATCCGATGTCCTGGCCGCCCAGAAATCGGCCCGCCACAGCGCCCAGTGGTACGAGAACCTCCAGCGCTACATCAACCTTCCGTCGCCGCAGATGTTCGTGCTGCACGACCAGCGATACTCCTCGCTGCTGCCGCACGTCCCGCCGCGGCTGTACTACCGGATCTACCGAATGGTCATGGGGCTCCAGTCGCTGCGCGGCCGGCCGGGCTCAAAGGGCCGCACGGGCCCTGAACGCCGGATCACCAGAACGAGATGATCGCGCGGCGGTCGACGCCGAGAGGGGCCCGGGGCGCGGGGTGATCCGCGGGGCGGCCGTGCTCGTCCGAGGCTCGTGTGCGTGACGGCGGTCTGTCGTCGCGTGCGTGAGCCCCTGGCGGTGACTCGGCGTGGGGTGCTGGGACCAGGGGTCAGCTCCCCTTGGCCTGGCGCGTGGTGAGGGCGTCGAGCAGGCCGGGGAACGCCTCGTCCATCTCGGCGCGGCGGAGGGCGTTCATCCGCGAGGTCCCGACGTAGTACTGCCGGATCAGGCCCGCCTCGCGCAGGACCTTGAAGTGGTGGGTGGCGGTGGACTTGCTGACCGGCATGTCGAAAGCACCGCACTTGAGGTCCTCGCCGGAGGCGTCGAGCTGCGTGACGATGCTCCGGCGGACCGGATCGACGAGGGCCTCCAGCACCCGCTGGAGGTCGAACTGCGACACCTCTAGGTGCGACGGCGTACGTCCCATGGGCCCGATAGTACAACACTCATCAAAGTTTGATGGCAATCATACTTATGGCTACAGTGGACCGCGTTCACAGCGAGCGAAGGATGGGTGGCATGGCGAGGACTGTACGCTTCCATGAGGTCGGCGGGCCCGAGGTGATGCGGCTGGAGGACCTGGAGCCGGGCGAGCCGGGGCCGGGCGAGGTGCGGATCCGGGTGGATGCGATCGGGATCAACAGGGCCGAGGCGCTCTTCCGGCGCGGCCAGTACATCGAGCCTGTCAAGCAGCTGCCCGCCAGGCTCGGCGCTGAGGCCGCCGGTGTGATCGAGGCGGTCGGCCCGGACGTGATCGGGTTCGAGGAGGGGCAGGCGGTCAGCAGCGTGCCGGGGTTCTCCCAGAACGACTACGGCGTCTACGCCGAGCAGGCGATCGTCCCCGCGACCGCGCTCCTGCACCGGCCCGACGGCATGGACGCGGTGTCGGGTGCCGCGGTGTGGATGCCCTACCTCACCGCGTACGGCGCGCTGGTGGAAGTGGGCGGAATGCAGGCGGGTGATGTGGTGGCGCTGAACGCCGCCTCCAGCAGCGTCGGCCTGGCCGCGATCCAGACGGCGAACCGGGTGGGGGCCACGCCTGTCGCCCTCACCCGCACCGGCGACAAGAAGGAACGGCTGCTCAAGGAGGGGGCGGCCGAGGTGATCATCTCCGAGGAGGAGGACGTGCCGGCCAGGCTGCTGGCCCTGACCTGCGGCAGGGGCGTCGAGTACGTCTTCGACGCCGTCGCCGGGCCCGGCGTGACCGCCCTGGCGCGGGCGGTGGCCCCGGGCGGCACGCACTTCCTGTACGGGGCGCTGAGCGGGCAGCCGACGCCGTATCCGGGATTCGACCTGGGCATGCCCGCCCTCAACATGCGCACCTACACGGTGCTGGAGACCACGAGGGACCCGCGGCGGCTCCGCCGGGCCGAGGCGTTCGTCGTCTCGGGCCTGCGTACCGGAGCCTTCCGGCCGGTGGTGGACCGCCTGTTCCCGCTGGAGGAGATCGTGCAGGCACACCGGCACATGGAATCCAACACCCAGTTCGGCAAGATCGTGGTCACCGTGGCCCGCTGACGCCGGCGCGGGTCACGATCCCCTCGTGATACGAGACGTGCACCACGAGGCCCTGGCCAAGCCGCGGGATGCGGCGCTTCATCGCCGACCTGCAACACCGCCACACCGCCGCCCTGGACCGGCTGGAGACGGTGATGCGCAAAGGCACCGCCGGCGGGGTGAAGATCACCCGGAAGAAGGGCGAGCCGTGGATCAGTGTGCCGCCGCTGGACAAGCAGGAGGAGCCGGCCGGGCTGACCGCGCTGTTCTGGAGCCATCTGAACCTGTATGGGCGCTTTGAGCTGGACATGAGTCGCCACCTGGAGTTGGATGGCGTCCCGCTCAGCCGGCCCAACTGACCGGCGGGGCAACCGGCCAGAAGAGCGGTGAACCGGAGCGGCGCGACGTCATGTCCGTGCGGGCTGCGTGATCGGGCTGTGGCGGGCGCCGGCCCAGATGAATCCGGCGACCTGCACCCCGGCGATGACCAGGGTGGCGACGGTCGAGGCCATCCACCGGCCGGGCAGCCCCCAAGCCGGTGCCGCGGCAGTCATGGACGCCATGAGCAGGCCGTATCCGGCAACGGCGGCGTCGAGACTCCAGGCCGAGCTGGTGAGCGACCCTGCCACACTCACACGCGGCGGGTGTTGAGCCGCGCGATGAGCACTCCGCCGACGGCCAGGTGGGTGAGGGCCAGGAACAGTCTGGTCAGCGGGGCGGCTCCGACGCCCAGGAGCGGGAGGAACGACAGGGCGAGGACGGCGACGGCCAGCGCCGTCCAGACAGGCCGGGCGCGTCTGGGCAGGAAGCGTTCCAGTACGGCCAGGCCCGCCCAGCCGAGCAGCGACGCTCCGAGTGAGAACCCCAGGACCGAGGAGAGGCCGACCACGACGACCGGCGGTTGGTCGACGACGAAGTCGGCGCCGAGAGCGCGGCCCAGGAGCCAGGTGAGGGCGGCGGCGAGGACGGCTGTGGCGACGGCGACGGTCCGGTGCTTGATGGAGGTGACGGTCGGGCGGGTGATGGTGGTGGACATGGAGAACTCCGGAGTCAGGGAAGGACGATGATCTTGCCGCGGGTCTGGCCTGCTTCGCTGCGCCGGTGCACCTGGGCCAGTTCCTCCAGCGCGACGGCTTCGGTCACGTCGAGCCGCAGCTCGCCTTTCGCGACGAGCGCGCCGAGTTCGGCGATCTGAGCGGGGGTGTTGCGGGCGGTGAAGGTCGGGTGGCCGGGGACGGGGGTGGCGATGGACACGGCGGTGCCGCCCGGCCGTAGCAGGGTGGCCAGGCCGGCGGCCGTCTCCGGGCTGACCGGGGCGAGGTTGATCACGACGTCCATGCCGGAGGGCAAGGGTGAGTTGGTGTAGTCGATCACCTCGTCGGCGCCCAGTTCGGCCACGGTGGCGGTGCTGCGGGGCGAGGCGGTGGCGATCACGGTGGCTCCGGCCAGTTTGGCGAGTTGTACGGCGAAGCCGCCGACGCCGCCGCCCGCGCCGTTGATGAGGACGCGCTGCCCGGCGCTCACGTTCGTGTGCTCGTACACGGTCTGCCAGGCGGTGAGTCCGGCGACCGGGATGACCGCGGCCAGGGCCAGGGTCTCATCGGCGGGTTCGGGTCCCGAGGCGTCGCGGACCGCCGAGGCGCGACCCCCCGATCCGACGCGAATCGCCGAGGCCGGTGCTTCGACCAACAGCGAAGCGGGCACGGCGGCGAACTCGGCCGCCGCCCCGCCCGAGTCGACCCGCCCCATGACCCGGTCCCCGGCGCTCCACCGGGTCACCCCGTCACCGACCGCCACGACGATGCCCGAAACGTCCCATCCGGGGATGTGCGGGAAGGTCAGTGGAAGCACCTCGCGCAGCACCCCGGCGCGCAGGGCGGTGTCGGAGGGGTTGAACGAGGTGGCGGCTACCTGGACGAGCACTTCGCCAGGCCCGGCGACCGGCACGGGGACCCGCCCGACCTGGATGACCTCGGTCCCGCCGTACTCGTGGAAGAGTGCTGCTTTCATCATGCGGACAAAGCTAGAAGACCATCGCAAGACGGTGAATACTTTGAAATATCGCTTTCATACGTCATAGTCTTGGGGATGGACATCCTCAGTGACGTGCTCGCCAGCGTCCGCTCCGGCCGTCCGAGCTCGGCGACGGTCTCCTGGCACGCCCCCTGGGGGCAGCGTTTCCCCGAGGTCAAAGGCAGCGCCGGGTTCCAGATCATCTTGCAGGGCACCTGCTGGCTGATCTCCGGGCAGGGCGAGCCGGTGGCGCTCAACGTCGGTGACGTGGTGTTCTTCCCGCACGGCCACAGCTACGGCCTGGCCGATTCCCCCACGCGCGCGCTCAGCGAACCCCGTTGCGATCCCACCGTGGACGCCGGCCTGTTCGTGCAGGACTTCATCGGCAACAGCGGCCAGAAGACGGTGACGTTGTGCGGCGGCTACCGGCTGGACCCCGGCCGGGCCCACCCGCTCCTGCGTGACCTGCCGGAGTTGATCCATCTGCCCGCGCGGCTGGGTCACCACCCCCGGCTGCGGGCCGCCATCGATCTGCTGGCCGCCGAGGTGGACCATCCGGGCGTCGGCGCGGACACGGTGGTGCTCGCCCTGCTCGACACGATGCTCGTCTACCTGCTGCGCGCCTGGTTCACCGGCCCCGCCGAGTCGGGCAGGGGGTGGTCGGCGGCACTCAGCGATCCCGCCGTGAGTGCCGCCCTGCAGGCCATCCATGACGGGCCGGGCAGGCCGTGGACGGTTCAGAGCCTCGCCGACCACGCCAGGCTCTCCAGGGCGGCCTTCGCCCACCGGTTCTCCGCGCTGGTCGGCCGGCCGCCGCTGGCCTACCTGACGTGGTGGCGGCTGAACACCGCGGCCCGGCTGCTGCGCGAGTCGGACGCCCCGCTCGGCGAGGTCGGCGCGCGGGTGGGCTACACCTCTGAGTTCGCCTTCGCCAATGCTTTCAAGAGGGAATACGGCCAGGCGCCCGGCCGTTACCGCCGGGCCGCGGCGCCCCATCCGGCAGAGGTGGCCAGCAGTGGGGCGAGCCAGGCGTAGCGGCGTGCCTGGCTGCCGTCGAAGCCGACGCAGTGCTCGGTCTGACGCCCGCATCCAGCGCTTCGGCGGCTACGCCACCGACGAGGTTGCCCACGCGCCCGGGCCGTTCGACGCCCGCCACCACTGGTCAGGATCTTCGCGATCGACCTGGTCCGCGAGCTTGTCCGCACTGGGCGCGCTTGAGGAGGTGGAGCGCGGTCGCCGCGACACTGTCGTGCTGTCGGATCGCTGACGACCGGCGTCCCGGAAAATTCTGCAAAGAAATCCGGGAGGCGGTGTCGGATCGGGGCGGTGGTGTTCGTAGCAGGGGTGAGGCCGCCCGCAAGGGGGCGGCGCACAGGCAAAGGAACCGCGATCATGAAGCTGACGACCATGACTCAGGTCACCATCGATGGAGTGATGCAGGGAAACGGCGCCGCGTCGGATGACCGCAGGAACGGATTCGAGCGCGGCGGATGGGCCCGGGGGAAGGGTGACGACGAGACCAGGACGTTCATCACGCAGACCTACCAGCGCGCCGAGGCGTTCCTGTTCGGCCGACGCACCTATGAGCTGTTCGCCGGCTCCTGGGGATCAATCGACCAGATGCGTGCACATCCCATCGGCGTGGCCTTGAACGAGGCCCCCAAGTACGTTGCCTCGACCACGCTCACCGCGCCGCGTTGGGAGGACACGACCGTTCTCCGCGGTGACCTCGCGGCGGCCATCAGTGAGCTGAAGGCCAAGCCCGGGGGTGAGCTGCAGGTGCACGGCAGTGGCATCCTGACCCGGTGGTTGCTGGAGAACGACCTGGTCGACGAGATGATTCTGATCGTGATCCCGGTGATCCTCGGCCAGGGCGCGAGACTGCTCCCGGAGACCGGTCCGGATCTCGCGCTCGACCTGGTCGAGTCGCGGGTCGACTCGAAGGGCGTGACGATCCAGGTCCACCGGCCGGCCGGGCGTCCGCGGTATGCAACGGTCTGAAGCCCCTGACCACCGAACCATGCTGTCTTGACACCACAGGAGATGATCTTCAGATGCAGTACCTGGTTTCCGTGATCGATGACAAGAGCAATCCCGGCAGCACGGACAGGCGGCCTGCCATCAGCGCGTTCAACGAACGACTGATCGCCGAGGGCTACTGGGTTTTCTCGGGCGGACTCGCGGACACCGACGCGGCCACGGTCATCGACAACCGGGGCGAGCAGGCGGTGTTCAGCGACGGGCCTTTCGTGGAGTCGAAGGAGTACCTCGCCGGCGTCTGGGTGTGGGAGGCCCCCGATCTGGATGTGGCGCTCAAGCTCGCCGCCGAGGCGTCGAAGGTCTGCGATCGGAAGGTCGAGGTGCGGCCGTTCCTGTGAGCGACGTCGAGGAGACGATCATCCGGGCCCACCACGACGAGTGGGCGCGGGTGGTGGCCGCCCTGACCAGGCGTTTCGGTGACCTCGACATCGCTGAGGAGGCGGCTGCCGAGGCGTTCGCGACCGCCGTGGAGCGGTGGCCGGCCGACGGCGTACCGCCCAATCCCGGCGCCTGGCTGACCACCACCGCCAACCGCAAGGCCATCGACCGGATCCGGCGTGAGAACAAGCGCGACGACAAGCACAGGGAGGCTCAGATGACGTACGACGACCCGCCCGAGCCTGTTGGCGCCATCGATGACGACCGGCTCCGGCTGATCTTCACCTGCTGTCACCCGGCGCTGGCGATGGAAGCCCGCGTGGCGTTGACGCTGCGTATGGTCGGCGGTCTGACCGTGCCCGAGATCGCCCGTGCCTTCCTGGTGCAGGGGGCCACCATGGAGCGGCGCATCACCCGTGCGAAGGCCAAGATCAAGGCGGCTCGCATCCCCTGTCGGATGCCGTCCGCCGACGATCTGCCGGCTCGTGTCTCCGGCGTCCTGGCCGTCCTGTTCCTCGTCTTCAACGAGGGCTACCTGGCCAGCGGCCCCGACACCGATCCCGTACGACACGACCTGACCACCGAGGCGATCCGGCTCACCCGCCTGATCCGCGCGCTCCTGCCGCAGGACGGAGAAGTGGCCGGGCTGCTGGCGCTGATGCTGCTCATCGAGGCCCGCCGCCCCGCCCGGGTCTCGGCCGGCGGCGAACTGGTCCCCCTGGCCGAGCAGGACCGCGGCGCCTGGGACGCGGAACTGATCGCCGAAGGTCATCGGCTGGTGCGCGAGCGCCTGGCCGCTGCCGCTGCCGGGGTGGCTCCAGGTCGATATCAGATTCTCGCGGCGATCAACGCGGTGCACACCTCCGCCCGCGACATCCGCGACACCGACTGGTCGCAGGTCCTCACCCTCTACGACCAGCTCGTCCGCCTCGACCCCTCGCCGATCATCGCCCTCAACCGGGCCATCGTCGCGGCCGAGCTCGACGGGCCGGAGGTGGCACTGGCCATCGTTGACCGCCTCGCCGAGGCGTTGGCCGGCTATCACGCCTACCACGCCACCCGCGCCGACCTGCTGCGCCGGCTGGGCCGAAGTCAGCAGTCACGCGCGGCCTACGACCGGGCCATCGAGCTGGCCGGCAACACCGGCGAGACCGCCTACCTCACCCGCCGCCGCGACCAACTGCAGTAGCGCCCGTATTTGAAGAGCGCACTTGATACAGCGGTGAAAGGCGACACGGAACGCTGCACTATTTGACATGTTCAGACGCCAACCCTTCTCGCGGCCTTCGGCGTCGCCGAACTCTGCCGGCACCCGGGCGCCCGGAACCGGTCCCAGCCCAGGCTGCGACAAGACGATCCCAGCGGCCGGGTGTCGGCCGAAATGGTCCTCCACCTGCCCTTGCAGGGCCTTGATCTGCTCGCCCGGCACGGTGAGGACCGCCACCGCTGAGCCGATGGTGGCGGCGTAGACAGCGGTCACGGCCGCCGGCCGACCCAGATGCTCTGTGCGCAGCGCGGCCTGGACCGCGGCGGCCTTGTCGGCAACACCCCGGCGGCGGGCGCGTTTGAGCGCGGCGCTGATCTGGCCGATGGCCGGCTTGGCCGCCGACGCGGATCATGGGTCTTGGTCAGCAACTCCAACGTGTCGGCCACGGCCAGGTCCTCGAACGCCTGAAGCGCTGCGGGGAAGTAGTCGCGCAGTGCGTGCCGCAACCGCTGAGCCTGGCGGGTCCGTTCCCAGATCAATGTCTTGTGCGCCCGTGTCACCACCTTGATCACCTCGGCCTCGAGGCTGTCGCCGGCTCAGCGTAGCTTGCCCGTGATGATCCACAGGTGGCCGAACGGGTCACGGATGCGGCCCGAGCGTTTGCCGTAGGGCTGGTTCTCGATCGGCACAACCACCTCGGCGCCGTGGGCGATCATGCGTTCGCCGACTGCGTCCGGATCGTCGACCTCGACCTCGAGGAGGACCGCGGATCCGCCGAGATCATCGGGTGACAGCCACCCCCACGATGAGACGGCCGGCGAGACCCGGAAGGATGACCCGCCGACGCGGTGATCAACGACGCTGGGCCGGCCATCGTCGTTCCGGGGAGCGCTGAACACCTGCTCAGCGCCAAGGGCGACCTGGTAGAACGCCGACGCACGGTCCGGGTCGGGCACGATGAGACGGGGAGAAAGATGAACATTAGGCGTCATGAGCCCATCGTCGGGCCGGACGGAGGCAGGGGTCTTGAAGATTTGGGAACGCCTCATGCGTCCACCGTCATCTGGACGCACCCCATGGTCTGGTGGCCTGTCGCGGGCTGATGGACCCTACGCGGCCAGGCCTTCGGCGCGTAGCCACTCGGTCGGCGTACACCCGGCCATGGCCCGCCATTCCCGGGTGAAGTGCGCCTGGTCCGCGAATCCCGACGCCGCAGCCACTGCCGCCAGGCTGACCGTCCCGGCACGGGCGGCGGCCACGAGTCCGCCACGTGCGGCCTCGAACCGAAGAAGCCGCTGGTACTCCTTCGGCGTCACTCCCAGCTCCGTCCGAACCGTACCGCTCAGGTGACGCCGGGAGCACCCGAGAAGCCGAGCCGCCTCCTGCACCCGGGCGGTTCCGGACAGTGCGGCCAGCGTGGCCCGCAGTCCTTGGCCGCCGGTGTTCTCCTGGTGCCGGGCCCGTCCGGCGATCAGGGCGCCCTCGACGAGGGCTCGGCGTTGCGGCCAGGACCGGCAGGCCGCCAGCTGCTCCGGCAGGTGCGCCATCGCTGGGGCCACGTCGGCGAGATCGACGACGTGCCCGGTCAGCGCCGACGCCGGGATCCCCAGCAGCGCACCGGCGCCCAGCGGGCTGAGTGTCAACCACACGCCGCGCGTGCCGCCCTCCTGCCTCAGCTCGGCTGTGTCCAGGTGAAGCCCGGCGACGACGGCCCGGAACCGTTCCCGCGAGCCGGGCCGCCCGAGCCACGCGATCTCCATCGAGCCCGCCTCCGGGATCGTGATCGATATCGTGGACGAGGGCAGCCCGCGATGAACGCCGACTGAGCCCGGGCCAAGCTCGTAGGCGCTCAGTGTCGCCACGAACGGCGCTAGAGCCGCGGACCTCTGATGGGCAGGCACGATGGTCACCCCTTCACAGTATGGTGGCCCGGTGATACGACCGATGTCTCCGCCCGGCTACGGTCACACGCCAGCCTGGTGCGGCTTCTCAAGATCGATGGCTTGACATCGTCGAACAGTGCTCGCCTGCGGATGTCGCCTCCTCACGTGCTGAGGGCGCCGACATCGCGGGCGTCGCCGCCTGCTTCACCCCGCCCACGGCCACGCCTACACCGGGCACGGCCTGACCACGCTCGGCGAAGCGGTGTACGGCGCCCACGCGGGCGGCGGCATCAAAGCCCAGAAGGGTACCTGCGTCTTGGTCGCCCTGGTCACCGGCGTCTCAACCGGCTCACCGGGCTTAGCGAACTTCCCCGGCTTTGGACACTCCGGGCGACTCGGGCAGCCAGGTCGACCTCGGTGAAGTCGACCTCCTTCAGCAGGGGATCGAACGGGGCGGGCTGGCGGCGCAGGTCGTCGGTGGCATAGGCGCCGGAGCAGCTGATGTGGCAGGCCTTGATCATGGGGCCGGGGTCGCCCGGCTGGAGGACGGTTCTGCAATCCCCCTGATCTCTAGTGCCGCGTCAGAGAACCTCTGTCCCGTTGTGATGTGACGTGGTGTTCGGTGGCCACGGTAGACGCAGACACCCTCAACACTCCCGCGTGACAACACACACGTAATAGTCAGACGCGAAATCCGCCTGAAGAACCAATTCGTCCCGCATCAGGTAGTCGGCGTCATTGAGCACGACTCCGCAGAGCACGAAGTTGTGGGGACCTGACTCGACCGAGTTGAGGTCGACCGAGTCGGACAGCTCTTCGCATCTTGGGGATATCGGCACGTCAATACGTAACGGCGTCTCGTCGGGCAGTCTATTGAGGGCATCGCGGAGCTGCCCCACCGTCAGCTCGACAGTCTCGTGACGGTATCGCTCTATCTCCACGTCATCAGCCATACAGCAGAGATTAGAAGCAGATGACGTGACCCTTATCTTTTCGCCGGACCAGGCAGGGCGAACGTTGCCTGATGCCGCACCAGCGCGGGAGGGCGAGCGTGCCGCCATGGCGACACGCTGCCTGCTGTCAGCGTCGCCCGTCCCGCCGGGGAGCGGATGCGGTCAGATGTGCCCGAAGAGGAGGCTGCCCGACCCGTGCGGTCCGCGCCCTGCTCGCCGCCCTGGCCGACGCCGGCCGCACCTCCGCGCCGCTGCTGGTGCGCATCGACCGGCACGGCCGCCTCGTCCCGCCGATGACGCGCAACGGCGTCCCCATCGGGGGTCCCGGCAGCAATCGCGGAAAATCCAACGAAGCTGCCTCTGACCTGCGGTGTCTTCACAGCAGGTCAGGCGGTCCAGACGGAATCGTCTTCCCGTAAGCGCAGATCAGGCCCTACCTCGTTGGATTCACGGCCGAGGCTACGACGACCCCTGCAAGGCTTTCCCCCAAGCTGGGGATCATCTCGCGGGCGGAGCCGGCCGCGCTCACCTGAGCAGGCCGTACAGCTTGTTGATCCTGTCCTGGTCGGCGATCAGCGGCAGCTGGTCGAAGGACAGCTGCCACTGCGTCGAGACGCCACCCTTGTCAGCGATGCGCTCGATGATGCCGAAGCTCATCGGCTCGCTCTGCCCCTTCGGCAGGACCGTGCCGTACCACTCCACGTACGTCGCACCGTGCACCCGCACGGTCTGGCCTGGCTGCAGCTTCACGTCGCTGACCTGGTCGAAGAAGGCCGTCAGGTAAGCCCGCTTGCCCTCGCCTGTCTTCAGCTCGCGCTCGCCCAGCCCGGGGGCCGACAGTGGAGCGCCGCTGAGGTGCGCCGTGAGGGCCTCGGCGTCCTCGCTGTTCCACGCCTGCGCCCGGGCGGCGAGTTCCTCGGGGCCCATGACCGGTCGCCTTCCCTCCTCGGGCAGACCGCTGTCGGCGACGTCGCCGAACAGATCGGGCAGGCTCGGGTCGAGCGGGGAGAACCACAGATGGCGGTCGTAGTACCGGCGGCCCTGGACCACCTTGCCGCCATCGGTCAGCAGGACCCGGTACACCGCCGGATAGGTGATCTTGTGACCTTTGAGCGTGGCCTCGTTGACCGCCTCGAACATCACCGCCGGACCGTTCACCGCGACGCGCGTGCCGCGGAAGCGGAAGTCCGGCACCAGGGCCAGCGACCCCGCGATCGACGTCCTGATCGCGTCCAGACCCTGCATCAGCGGCACGCCGGCCTTGCCCGGCTCCCAGAGCGTCGCGTTGGCGTCCCACATGTCCACGTAGGCCTGCACCCGGTTCTCCGTGGTCACCTTTCCGAACCTGATCTGCTTGTCGATGAACGTGCAGGCGTTGGGCGACACCCATCCCTTGATGCTCGACACCTCCTGCCGCGCGTCCGCGCAACCGTCCTTTGCCTGCGCCGGGCTCGCCATCACGCTCAACGCCAACGCCGCAACGACCAGAACCTTCATCTCCGCCTCCTTCGGGGGCGCCGTGCCCCGAACTGAAACTACGAAGATCGGCCCGATGGGCGAATCTGTCATCGTGACGGTAGTCGCAGGCTCAACGGCCTCACCCCCACAGGCATTCAACGCCACGGTTGACCTGCGGGAACGGGCTTGACCTGCGTATTCGTCCCGCCACACCAGGAACCCGGCCAGGGCCTCGACGTCGTCCACGCCCGCGGTGGCCAGTTGCCGGCGGTAGGCGGCCATCAGCTCGTCGGTGTCAGTGGCGGTGGTCTCGGTGAGCATCGCCTCGACCTGGACGGCGCCGAGCAGGGCGTTGGCCAGCCGCATCCGGTAGGGGCCGTCGCCGCCGAGCCGGGCGGATTCGGCGGCCTGCTCGGCGGCGGTGCCGGTGCCGTCATACATGCCGAGCGCGGCCAGGGCGGTGGCGAGCTCGGCGGCCCGAGGCGGGCAAGCGCGTACGCTGCCGGATGAACGACGGGGGGTCGGTCGAACCCGGGGCCGGCCTGTTCACCGCCGTGGCGGTGCGGCCCGGATCCGGCCCCGCGCATCACGAGGCCGTCGTGGCCCTGGACCTGCCGACTGACGAAGACGACCTGGTCGAGGTCTTCGGTCTGCGACGGCTACGGCCCCGGTGCACCACCGCCGAGGCCTCCGGGCGAGCAACTCCAGGAAAACATCCATGCCGGTACGGTATGCCGGACCTTCCCGCGTACCGGCCGGTCCGCCGCCGGATGTCGGCCACAGGTCCGCCCCACACGGCGCAGGGAGCCGGTGACCGCTCACCGGGGCCCCGCGCGGTCGCGGGCTCAGGTCACGGTGAAGGTGAGCGGGCTGGCCAGGGTGGTGTAGCCGTCGTTGTACAAGTACCAGGCCGCGTAACGGCCCGGTCCGGGCACGCTGCCGGTGTCCAAGGTGACGCTGCCGGCGGCGTTGGGCGCGTACGCCCAGGTGAAGGAATTCTTCTTCCCTATGGTCGCGCCGCCGTCATCGGGGTAGATGCCGACCCAGTTCTTGCTGCTGACATTGCCCGGCACGGTGGAGTAGCGCACCTTGAGGGGCGCGCCCTTGACCACAGTGGGCGTGTCGGTCCTGAGGGGAACCCCCGGGCCGAACGCGACGCTGCACGGACGGCTACCGACGGCGACCGTGCCGGCCACCGTGTTGCTGGCGACGTCGATGACCGACAACGTGTGGGTTGAATAGTCGGGGACGTAGACGAACGTGCCGTCGGGGGAGACCGCGAGTGCGCCAGCGTCCCAGACCGGGATGGTGGCCACGACCCTGTTGCCGGCGGAGTCGATCAATGACACCGGGCCGGCGTCGCTGCTGAGCGACCGTGAGGCATCTCGCGCGGCGGACGGACGACGACCTGCTCGCGGTCCCGCAGTTCGGCCAGCGCCGCC
>NZ_JBSFPS010000014.1:0-71622 GCF_053588315.1 Streptosporangium sp. NPDC003464
GGTGGAACACCCGCCCAGTCCGGTAGTGGTTCGCATCTCCTCCTCCACTCCGGAGGGAGGAAGCCGGCGGTGCCGGAAGCCGCGACGATGCCGCCGACGATGGCACAGGTGGTGTCGACATCACCCCCAGCTGTCGCGGTGGTCCACATGGCCGCTTCAAAGTCATGACGTTCGCGAGCCGTCACCCAGAGCGTGAAGGGAACCGTGTCGTGCGCGCTGACCTGCCGCCCGTTGCCCAGCACCTGGGCGGCAAGCACGGGATCCCTGATGGTGAGGAGTTGGCGAGCCTCGGCGATACCTTCCTGGACCATGCTCGCGGGCACATGTTCCCTGA
Organism: Streptosporangium sp. NPDC003464; assembly: GCF_053588315.1. Lineage (NCBI taxonomy): Bacteria > Bacillati > Actinomycetota > Actinomycetes > Streptosporangiales > Streptosporangiaceae > Streptosporangium > Streptosporangium sp. NPDC003464. Next base: position 335 of record NZ_JBSFPS010000014.1, read on the forward strand.
CCCTGTCGAGAAACCGCCCTGGGGAGAGATCGGGTTCCCTGACCGCCGTCGCCGCGGCCACGGCAACGGCAACGGCACCGGCCACCGCTTCCGAGTGCGTGTGAGTGACCTGCGCCGACAAGGCTGCCTGTCGGACGACTTCCGCGAGATCCTCCGCGAGCCAGGCACCAAGTGGTGCCACCCGCATCGCGGCGCCGTTGCCCCACGAGCCTTTGCCGTCGAACAACTCGGACGAAAGTGTCCGCCAGTCGCCTCCTTCACGGATAAGGCGGAGCATCCGATTGGTGGCCGGGCCGTATCCACGATCGAAGTCGTGGCGGCCGGCGAAACCCGCAGCGAGCTTGTCCTGATCGACAACACCGTGATCAGCCAGGACGCGATAGATGGAGCACGCCATCTCGGTGTCATCGGTCCACTGCCATGGGGCGGACGGAAGCAGACGGCCGGAGAGAGCGTGACGATTGGCCGGAACGAAGAGCTGCGAACCAAAGGCGTCGCCGAGGGCCAGGCCGTGCAGAGAGGCCGTGGCACGCGCAGAAGGAGTGATTGACATCTCTCGAAGGCTCCCATATCCGCGCGCTGAAAAAAGGGGAACCACGTCCGCGCGCTGAAAGGGGGGACCACGTCGGCCCCTCCCCCGTCGGCCGAGGCCGTCCCGCCTCCAAGCACCGCCTGATCGTCGACACCCACGGCACACCCCTGGCCGTCTCCCTCACCGGCCGCAACCACCATGACGTCACCCAACTCCGGCCGCTGCTCCGGCCGCTGCTGGACAAGATCCCGCCGATCCACGGCCTCCGTGGCCTCCGCGGCCGTCCCGTCGCAAGCCCCGGCGACTGCATGCCGACCGCGCTGAAGGCTTGTCGACGACAGCCGGCGCCGCGGTCTGGTAAGCCGCGGCGCCCAGCAGGGTCAATCGACTACGTTCAGCCGGTTCGGGATGGTGTTGAGCTCCTCCGGGCCGGCTGCCGTCAGCAGCACGGTGCCGCCGATGCAGACGCGCTTGCCGTCGCGCAGAGCGTTGGGCTCGAACGCGAAGGCGTGTCCCTCGGTGATCTCGAAGTCGCCGTCGAGTCCCTTGCCGCTCGGCAGTTTCTCCAGGTGCGACAGCGCCGGGTCGACCTCCGGGTGCAGGCGGGTGGCGCTGTTGTAGAGCGGCGAGACCGTCTGGACCATCGGGCCGGTGTTCCAGGTGCGGGAGCGGTGCAGCGGCTCCTCCATGACCGCCGCGAGCTCGGAGAAGCGGAGCCCGGGACGCAGCGCGGCCAGGCCGGCCTGGTAGGACTCCAGGCAGACCTCCTCCAGCTCACGGAGCAGCGCGTCCGGCTCGCCGAGGGACACGTCGATCTGCTGCTGCGACTCCATGCCCCCGTAGAACGCGAAGATCTCCGCCGCGATGGTGTCGCCGCGCCGGAGCACGTGCGGGGCGCCGCCCATGCCGAACCACTCGGGGATGTTCCAGGCGAAGCGCGACGCTCCCGCGCGCTCCAGCATGAACGGCCAGCGCGCCCAGCCGCCGCCGGCGATGATCGCGTGGAAGGAGGCGGCGGCGATCTCATGCTCGTTCGCGCCTTCGTGTACCTTTCCGACGAACGCCGCGCAGGCCGCCTCGCCGAGCTCCGCGGCCCGGCGCAGGAGGACCTGCTCCTCGGGGCTCTTGACGAGCGCGAGCGACTCGTACGCGCCGGAGATGTCGACCCAGGTGACGTCGGGGAGCAGCGAGAGCACGCGCGTCCACTCGCCGAACGGGATGACTCCGGACCAGTCGCCGACGAACCGGCTGGTGAGACCCACGACGCCGAGCGCCGTCCGGTCCAGGCCGCGTTCCCGCACCGCGTCGGCGAGGTTGGCGAGCGTGTCCCCGGGCACCCAGTCGGCGACCCAGCGTTCCCAGCGGGCGCCCGGCTCGTCGAAGCGGCCGAGGGGAACGTCCCCGACCAGCAGGAGCGGGTCGCCGGTCCGGGTGAACAGCACGACCGAGTGGGTGACCTCGTTGGTGATGTAGGAGTCGGCGGAGTCCCGGCCGTAGCCGAACACGACCACTCCGTCGAGCCCGGAGCGTTCCAGCAGGGCCCGGATCGAGGCCCAGCGGCGGTCACGCTCGCGCAGGCTCAGGGTGGGGTACTTGACGGTCGTCTCTTCCAAGATTTCAGTCATGCGAGTGCTCTGTTCTCTCTTTGGTTGACGACGTGGTTGACGACGTGGTTGACGGCAGGAGGGACGGTGGGAGGGCCGCGACGAGCTCGCGCAGGCGACGCGCGCTCTCCCTGATGAATTCGAGCGGCTCGCCCGGTGCGACCGGCGCTCTGAGCCGGTGCAGGTCCGGCGCGGAGCCGGCCGCGGCACGAGCCTCGTACGCCCGTGTCAGCCGTACGACCTCCAGCGCCTCCGCGGCGGTCAGGTCCGGATGTGCCCGCAGCCAGCGTTCGTCGTCGATGTGCAGCGACATCTCGGCGCGGCTGCCGATGATGCCCTCGATCGAGAGCATCACGTCGCGGCCGGCGAGCGGCGCGAGCAGCGCGGGCCAGTCGATCACACCCTGGCCGACGGGGAGCAGGAACCGGCCGATGCCCTCGTCGGTGAACGCCAGGGCGACGTCGCGGATGTGGGTGGCCCGCACGTAGGGCGCGGCGCGGTGCATCGCGCGCACCGGGTCCTCGCAGCGCACGAGCACGTTCGCGGTGTCGAAGGTGATGCCGAGCACGTCGGCGCCCACCGCCTCCACGATCCGGACCAGCTCGAACGTCGTGATCTCCTCGTGCGTCTCGATGTCGAGACGCACGCCGGCGTCCCGGGCGACCGGCGCGACCTTGCCGAGGAAACGCTCGATGGCGGCCAGCTGCCGCGGCCAGCTCACGTCGGTCCGGAAGCGGTCGCAGGCGTACAGCCCGCTGAGGCGGAACTGGTAGTTCGCCGTCGCGGTCCACAGCTCCCGGATGCCGGCGTCCGCGGCGGCGGTGATCATCCGTCGCAGGCCGAGGAGGTAGTCCCCGTCGCCGAGGGCGCGGACCGCGGGTGATTCGGGGTTGGCGAACGGGTTCACCTTCCCCACCCCCGCCTCGACCCGCAGGCCCAGCGCCGTCGCGGCCTGTACGGCGTCGCGCAGTTCCGCCGGGTCGAGGTTCTCGCTCAGTTCGAGCACCGACCGGAAGAACACGCCGTCCAGGCCGAGCGCCGCCGCCTGCTCGAGCAGCCAGACCGCTCCCCTCCCCGGCGCGCCGGGGAACTTGGAGCTGTCGACACCGACTCTCAGCATGGTCGCTACTCCGCGCCCGGCTGGTCGGCACCGGCGGGCTGGAGGTCGACGAGGCCGTGGTCGAAGACGTTCAGCGGGTCGTAGCGGCGCTTCAGCTCGACCAGCCGGTCGTACTTCGGACCGTAGATCGCGCGGGCGCCGCCCTCGTCCTCCTGCTCGGAGGTGAAGTTGACGTAACTGCCGTTCTCCCATTCCGAGACGGCGGCCGAGAATCGCCTGACCCACGCCACCAGCGCCTCGCGCTCGTCCGGGTACTCCCAGTCGGCGCCGATGTTGCCGGCCCAGCGGGAGTGGATGCCCGAGGTGGAGTCGTCCGCGTGGTCGCGCGGCTGGAGCCGGCCGGCGATGAGCTCGAACGGGCACATCGTCTGGTGCGTGATGAACGAACTGGAGTTGAGCGAGCGCCCGGGGTAGGCGTCCACGTGCTCGATGGCGAGGTCGAGCAGCTCGTCGGGGAGTTCGCCGAAGGCGACATGCCGCCAGTAGTGCGCGATGCCGTAGCGGAACTCGTCGTCGGTCGCGTGCTGCAGCGTCACGTGCGGGATGGAGCGCACGGTGTGATAGATCGGGTCGCCGGTCCGGAACATCGGCGCGCTGAGCGCGGGCTCGTCGGCCGGATCGCCGTAGGTGACGGTCGCCACCGAGATGATCGGCCTGCCACGGTGCTCGCGGGGCAGTTGCGACCAGTACTCCGGGCTGCGGTAGAGCCGCACGTAGGTCCCGACGTTGTCCGGCATCGCCGGCCCCTGCTCGCGGAACAGTTGCAGCACCTGCTTGCGTGACTCCGCCGGGTAGAGGGAGAGGCGCACCGTCGCCAGGCCGGGGAGGTCCACGTAGCCGAAGACGAACTCGGTCGCGATCCCGAAGTTGTGCCCCGCGCCCTTGAGCCCCCAGAACAGGTCGGGGTCGCTGTCGGCGTTGACGCGGCGCACCTCGCCGTCCGCGGTGACGAGCTCCACCTCGCGCAGGAAGTCGACCGTGGAGCCGAACATGCGGGAGAGGTAGCCCATGCCGCCGCCGAGGGTGAGGCCGGCCACGCCGGTGTGGGAGACGACGCCGGCCGGCAGGGCGATGTCGTACGGCTCCGCCGCGCGGTCCACGTCGCCCCAGCGGCAGCCGGCGCCCACGGTGATCGTCCGCGCCTCCGTGTCGATGGACACCGACCGCATCAGCCCGGTGTCGATCAGCACGCTGCCGTCCGCGACGCTGGTCCCGGCGAGATTGTGCCCTCCGCCCCGGACGGTCAGCGGGTAGGCGTTGGCGACGCACCAGCGGAGCGCGTCCGCGACGTCGGCCGTGCTCGTGCAGCGCACGATCGCCGCCGGGTGCTGGTCGATGTCGGCGTTCCAGACGCGGCGCAGCGACTCGTACCCCGGCTGGCCCGGGTACACCACGTCGCAGCCGACGGCGGACGCGAGGCTGTTCAGGACCTCGGGTTCGTGCATGTGGTGAGTTCTCCTTCACTGGCGAGGGTTGAGTTTCGGAGGTCGAGGAGGGCGCGGAGCTCGGCGAGCGATTCGCCGAGGAACGCGCGCAGCTCCGGCCCGGCCGGGCCGGAGCGCCGCAGTCCGTCGAGCCCCGGCCAGACGCCGGCGGCGGCGTTGGCCGCGTGCAGTGCCGCGAGCGACCGCAGCTCCTCCAGGTCGGAGGCGGTCATGTCGGGATGGGCCGGCCACCACCGCGGGTCGTCGGGCAGCAGCGACATCTCCGCCCGGGTGCCGCCGACGCCCTCGATGACGAGGTCGATCTCCGGCTGCGCGTCCAGGAGCGTGTCGAGCAGCCGCGGCCAGTCGGTCATCCCGCGGCCGATCGGCATGAGGAACCGGGAGAGCCCCTCCTCCGCGTCGGCGAGGATCGCGTCGCGCAGATGCGTCATGTGGGTGTACGGCGCGACCCGGGCGACGGCCGGTCCGATGAGCTCGCCGCGGACGACCAGGTTCGCCGGGTCGAGGCAGACGCCGAGCACGTCGGGGCCGACCCGGTCGATCAGGCGCAGGATCTCGAAGGTCGTGATCTCCTCGTGCGTCTCGATGTTGAGGCGCACGCCGTACTCGCGGAGCACGGGCGCGAGGGAGAGCAGGAGGTCGCGGGTCGCGGCGAGCTGGTCGGCCCAGTCCACGTCGGTGCGGAAACGGTCGAAGCTGAGCAGCCCGGGGTACGGCTTGAAGCCGCCGGTGGCCGTCCAGGCCTCGGTCCAGCCGTGCTCGGCGCACAGGCGGATCAGCCGTTCCATGCCGGCCAGGTAGCTGCCGCCCCCGAGGTCCCGGACGCGCGGCAGCTCCGCGGTCATGTACGGGTTGACCTTGCCGAGCCCGAGCTGGACGAACATCCCGCGGTCCCGGGCCTCCTGGGCGAACGCGCCGATCGCGCCCGGGTCGAGTTCGGGGAAGGCTCCGTCGACCGTGCGCACGAGGATGCCTTCGAACCCGAGCCCCGCCACGGCGTCGAGGGTCGTGAGCGGGTCCGCGCCCAGCAGGGAGGAGCCACCGGAGAACTTGACGTCGGCGCCGATCCTGGTCATCGCGTCCCCTCCGCCCGCAGCCTGCGCAGCTCTCGGCGCTCGCGCTCGTACGCCGGGTCGGGGATGGGCACGGCTTCGAGCAGCGCGCGCGTGTAGTCGGCTTGGGGGCTGTCGTAGATCTCGGCGACGCTGCCCGAGTCGACGACGCGGCCGTGATGGAGCACGACGACGCGGCTGCACAGGTACTTCACGACCGCGAGGTCGTGGGAGACGAAGAGCACGGTCAGGTTGAGCTGCTTCTGCATGTCCTTGAGCAGGTTGAGCACCTGGGCCTGCACCGAGACGTCGAGCGCGGAGACCGGTTCGTCGCACAGCAGCACCCGCGGCCCGACGACCAGCGCGCGCACGATCGCGATGCGTTGCCGCTGGCCGCCCGAGAAGTCTCTCGGATAGCGGCTCAGATGCTCGGCGTCCAGCCCGACCAGGCGGAGCAGGTCGAGGATCCGCTCCATCCGCTCGCGGGACGAGAAGCCGCCCATGACGAGCATCGGCTCCTCCAGCAACTGCCGTACGGTCATCCGCGGGTCGAGGCTCGAGTACGGGTCCTGGAAGACCATCTGCACCTCGCGGCGGTAGCGGTGCAGCTCGCCGCGGCCCGGTCGTGCCGGATCGATGCCGTCGTAGCGGATGCTGCCGGAGTCCTCCCGTTCGAGGCCGATCAGGCAGCGGATGATCGTCGACTTGCCCGAGCCGGACTCGCCGACGAGGCCGACGATCTCGCCCTCGGCGATCTCGAAGCTCACGTCGTCCAGCGCCTGGTGCGTGCGGCGGCCGGAGCCGAACCGTTTCGAGAGGCCGTCGACCTGGAACAGCACTCTGCTCATACCGGGGGCCTTTCCGTCGCCATGAAGTCCTCGACCGTCTGCAGCCGGGTGTTCGGGTCCGCGTCGAGGCGAGGGATCGAGCCGATCAGCCCGCGGGTGTACGCGTGCTGTGGGTTCTCGAACAGCTCGTCGACCGGGCGGTCCTCCACGAGGTGACCCCGGTACATCACCGCGACGCGGTTGGCCAGGCCGGCGACGATCGCGAGGTCGTGCGTGATGAAGAGCACGGCGAGGTTCATCTCGCGCGACATGGTCTCGATGAGGTCGAGCACCTGCTCCTGGACCCGTACGTCCAAGGCGGTCGTCGGCTCGTCGGCGATGAGCAGGCGCGGCTCGGCGATGAGGGCGGCCGCCATGACGACGCGCTGCCGCATGCCGCCGGAGAACTGGCCGGGATAGGCCTTCAGCCGCTCCTTCGCCTTCGGCACGCCGAGCCGGTCGAGCATCTCGGCCGCTCGCCGCAGCGCCTCGCGGCGCGCGACGCCGCGCACCAGGAGCGGCTCGGCCACCTGCTGCCCGATCGTGAGCACGGGGTTGAGCGCGGTCATCGGATCCTGGAAGATCATCGAGATCTCGCTCCCGCGGACGCGCTGCATCCGGCGCTCCCCGGCGCCGAGCAGTTCGGTCCCGTCCCACCGGATCGAGCCGTCGTAGGTGAGGGAACGGTTCAGCTGCAGGACGGCGCGGGCCGTGATCGACTTGCCGGAGCCCGACTCGCCGACCAGCGCGACGCGCTCGCCCGGGCAGATCGCCAGGGTGAGCCCTTCGACGACCGTGAGGTCGCCCGCGCCTCCTCCGATGCGTGCTCGCTCGGGCACGCGCACGCTGAGGTTCTGGATGCTGAGCACGGCCTCGGTCATCGGACACTCCTTGAGGTCGGGTCGACGAAGCCGCGCACGGCGTCGCCGACGAGACCGAAGGCGATGGCGGAGATCGTGATGGCGATGCCGGGGAAGAGAGCCACCCACCACGCGCTCGTGATGAACTGCTGTCCCTGGGCGACGAGCGACCCCCAGTCCGGGCTCGGCGGGGGTGCGCCGACGCCGAGGAAGGCGAGGCCCGCCATCATCACGATGGTGCCGGAGATCTCCATGCTCGCCTGCACGTACACCGCGTCCATCGAGTTGGGCAGCACGTGCCGGAGCATGAGCCGGAGCCGCGAGACCCCGAGCACCTGGGCCGCCTCGACGTAGGAGCCGCTCATCGTCTCGCGCAGGATGCCCCGCACCAGCCGGGCGGTGCCCGGCCACGAGGTCGCGACCATCGCGATGATGATCGACCCGAGCGACGGGCCGATCGCGGCGGCCAGGCCGAGGGCGAGCACGAGCGACGGGATGGACATGAAGATGTCGCACGCGCGCATGACGGCCTCGTCGGCCCAGCGTGGCAGCAGCGCGGCGACGCTCGCGACGAGGACGCCGGTGATCATCGACAGCACCACGATGCCCACGGCCGCGAGCAGCGTCGTCCCCGCGCCGGCGAGGATACGGGAGAACACGTCGCGCCCGGCGTCGTCGGTCCCGAGCAGGTGACCTGAGCCGGGTGCCAGGAGCGCGTTCGCCGGGTCGACCTCGTAGGGCGAGAACGGCGTGACGAACGGGCCGACCGCGGAGAGCAGCAGCAGGAGCGCGACGCCGGCGAACGCGGAGCGGTCGACCAGGGCGACGCGCCGGCCGAAGAGCCGGCGGATCCCACCGCCGATGCTCCGGCCGACCGCGGCCGTGGACAGGTCGATCCCGCCGGGAACGCTGAGGGGTTCACGGGTCTCGGTCATGCTGAGGGGTTCGCGGGTCTCGGTCATGCTGAGGGGTTCGCGGGTCTCGGTCATGCTGAGGGGTTCGCGGGTCTCGGTCATCAGGCAGCTCTCAGGTGGTTGGTCCGCACCCGCGGGTCGAGGAGCATCTGCAGCAGATCGACGACCACCGAGGAGACGATGAAGACGAAACCGACGACGAGCACCGCACCCAGCACGGCGAACGTGTCGTTGTTGACGATGGCCTTGTACATGTAGCTGCCGATTCCTGGGAACGAGAACACCGCCTCCACGAGCACGGAGGCGCTGACCATCCAGCCGAACTGCATGCCGAAGATCGTCAGCGTCGAGCCCATGGCGGCGCGGAGCGCGTGGCGCACGACCACCCGCCGGCGCGGGACGCCCTTCGAGATCGCGAAGTCGATGTAGTCGGAGTGCAGAGCGGAGATCATGTTCGACCGCACGTTCCGCGCCAGCGTGGCGATGAACGGGACGCTCAGGGCCAGGGCGGGGAGGATGAGGTGCGCGAGCGAGTCCTGCAGGTTCGCGAGGTTTCCGAACAGGATCGAGTCGAGCACGGTGAACCCGGTCACGTCGGGTGGTGCCATCCCCACGCTGTTCGTGCCGGAGAGCGGGAACCAGCCGAGGAGGAACCCGAGCGTCCAGCGGAGCATGATCGCAAACCAGAAGATCGGGACTCCGCCGGCCAGGACGAGGATGAGACGGGCGGCGACGTCCGCCGCCCGCCCCTGCGAGACCGCCGCGACGACACCCAGCGGGACCGCCACCAGCACGGTGATCAGCATCCCCGCGAGCACCAGCTGAACCGTGTTGGGGAGCGCCGCGGCCAGATCGCTGGCCACCCCCTGGTGCGTGTAGGCGGAGCTGCCGAGGTCACCGGCGGCCGCGCGGGCGAGGTAGCTGCCGTACTGGGCGACCAGGGACTGGTCCAGACCCATCGCGTGCCGGACCTGCTCGACCTGCTCGGCCGAGGCGAAGCGGCCCGCGGCCACCCGGGCGGGATCGCCCGGGATCAGCTTCGACATCAGGAACACGATCGTCGCGACGCCCCAGCCGGACAGCAACGCCAGGCCGATCCGTCGGATCACGAAGACGAACATCAGCGACCGTCCGATTACTTCGCCAGCAGCAGCTGACTGACGTCGAAGGTTGGGCTCGTGGGCGTGTACGGGATCTTCGCCACCTTGGCGTTCCTGGCGCCGTTCACCGTCGGCCAGGCGATGTACACCGCGGCGTGGTCGTCCACGATCTGCTTCTGCGCGCTCACGTAGGCCTCGCAGGCCGCTGCCGGGTCCTTGGCGGTGGAGGCTGCCGCGAGGAGGCTGTCGACCTGCGGGTTGTCGTACCGCGCGCCGTTCGTCTGGCCGATCGCCTTGGAGTTCCAGGAACGGTCCAGGACGGCGCCGGCATCAGGGTACGGTGCGAAATCCCACGCGATCGAGATGTCCGGGGTCGTCGCCGCGGTGGAGATCAGCTGCAGGTACTGGGGGAAGGTCGCCGTCTTGACCTTCACCACGAGGCCGATCTCGCGGAGGCTGTTCTCCAGGAGTGTCCCGGCGAGCTTGAATTCCGGGACCGCCGGGTCGTAGGCGATCGTCACCGTCGCTCCGGCCGCTCCCGCCTCACTGAGGAGCTGTTCCGCCTTGGCCACGTCGTGTGTGGGCTTGGGACCGTCGTAAACACAGTCCATGCCACGGGGGGTGACGCTCCGGGCGATCTCTCCGGAGCCTTGCAGCGCGGTCTTGATGTGGCCCTCGTAGTCGTAGGCGAGCTGGATCGCCTCGCGCACCCGAGGGTCGCCGGTGACCTTGCCCTGCGTGTTCATCAGGCCCAGGGTCACGCGCGTCGAGGGCATCGAGTAGCCTTCCAGGCCGGCCTTGCCGTTGAGCTGCTTGATGTCGAGGGGAGCGAGGCCCCACCCGAGATCGACGTTCCCCGTGAGGAGCTCGTCCCTGAGCAGGCTGCTCTCGTTGATCATGCGGAGCACGATGTTCTGCGGCCGGCGGCTGTCCGTCGCCCAGTACTTGCCGAACCGGGAGAGGCTCACCTCCTGGTTCGCCTTGTATCCGCTCAACGTGTACGGGCCGGACCCCGCGTCGTGCGTCGCCAGCCACTGCTGAGCGTGGTCGGTGCCCTCGTTGCCCCGCACGACCTTGGAGTCGACGATGTAGAGGTAGCTGAGACCCGCGAGGAAGCTCACGCTCGGCCGGGTGAACGTGATGGTGACGTGGGTGTCGTCGATGACCTTCGATGAAGCGTACGAAGGAATGAAGGCGTCGCTCCCGGAGGCGATCCGCTCCGCCCGGTCCAGGGTGTACTTCACGTCCTCGGCCGTGAACTTGTTCCCGGAGTGGAAGACCACATCGTCGCGGAGCGTGAGGGTCACGGCTGTCGCGTCGGAGTTGAACTCCCAGGAGGTGGCCAGCTTGGGGATCATCTTGGACTCGGAGTCGAATCCGACCAGACGGTCGTAGAACGCGTTGATGAAGATGTCGTTGTCAGCGTTCGACGACTGCAGGGGATCGAGGGTTTCGAGCGAGGCCTGGCCGGCGGCCACGATGGTCTCCGCCTTCGTTCCGGTGCCGCTGTCCTTCGAAGGGGCGGACAGCCCGCACGACGCCAGCGCCGGTGCCGCCGTTACGCAAAGGACTGCGAGAATGGCTCGCTTCGTAGCGCGACCTTTCATGTCGGGTTCCTCTCTCAGATGTGCTGGGGGGATTGTGTGGAGGGTTCGACGGCCGACCGGGGAACGTCCGATCGGGTGGAGAGAGAGCGCCGCGAGACCCACCGGTCGGCGCGGAGCACGTCGCGGGCCACGGGCGGGGCGGCGACGGCCTCCGCCGCACCGTGGGCGCCGACCACGACGAGGTCGGCAGGACCGCCGGCGCGCAGGCCGTAGTCCTGCACGCCGAGGGCGGCCGCCGCGCGGTCGGTCACGAGGCCGAGGGCGAGGGCGAGGCTGTCGTCGGTGAACAGGCTGTTACGGTGGGCGACAGTCCGCGCCAGGTCCAGTGGGTCCCCGGAGCCGAACGGCCACCAGCTGTCGCGGATGTTGTCGGTTCCCGAGAAGACATTGACGCCACGTCGCACGAGTGCGAGCACGGGCGGGACGGGGCCGGCGGGCCCGTTGGTCATGATCGATATTCGCCGCTCGGCGAGCACGCCGGCGATCTCGTCGAAGTCGCGCTCCCCCAGCCGGCCCAGCCCGTACGCGTGGCTGAGCGCCACGGAGCCCTGCATGCCGTATGCGGCGACGCGATCGGCGATCGCCCGGTACTCGGCGAGCGCCGCAGGGCCGTCCTCGTGCAGGTGAATGTCGATTCCGGCGCCGTGGCGGGCCGCCAGCGCGAAGACCGCATCGAGGTGGCCGTCGAGGTCTCCGTCGAGGGAATGGGGGTCCAGCCCGCCGACGACGTCCGCGCCGAGGCGCATCGCCTCTTCGAGCAGGTCCGCCACTCCGGGTGCCGAGACGATTCCGCTCTGCGGGAAGGCGACGATCTGCACGTTCAGGCAACCGGCGAACGTCTCGCGGAGCCGCAGCATCCGCTTCAGCCCGCCGAGCCCGATGTCGGGGTCGATGTCGACGTGAGCGCGTAACGTACCGGTTCCGAACTCGACCATCGTGCGGGCGAGGCTGAACGCGCGTTCGTCGGCGGTGTGGTCGAGCGCGGTGCGACACGCCTTCTCCAGCTCGATGCGCTCCCGGATGCTGCCACCGGGAACGTGCGGCTGCCATTCCCCGCCGAAGAAGGTCTTGTCGAGGTGGGCGTGACCGTTGACGAGCGGCGGGAGGACAAGACGCCCCGCGAGATCCTCGAACGGTCCGGCGACAGGGTGGGAGCCGGCCGGCCTGATCTCCCGGATGACCGTGTCCGCGATCTCGATGTCGACGAGGCCGCCGTCTCGAAGACGTCCGTTTCGAAGGGTCGTTTGACTCACATCGATCCTCTCAGCTCCGCTGTTGGCATACACAGTCGCAGACAGAATCACGTTTGTCACGGTTCCTGAGGCTCGTTACGCCGTTGTTGTATACCAAATGGAAATCGCGGCGGAACGGGGCCCGGCGGGCGAGGGGTTCGATCACGCCTAGAATGAGTCGCCGGAGCACGGAGGTTGAGGGTGTCCATTCCAGAGCAGGAACGACCGCCGACGGCCGAGGGGGAACCGGTCGACACACCCGGACTCTCCCTCGACCAGCTGGCCTACGAGTGGGTGCGCGAGCGGATCATCGACGGCACCTACAGACCGGGCGCGCGCATCCGCGAGCGGACGGTGGCCGAAGAGCTCGGCATCTCTCGCATCCCCATCCGCGAGGCGTTCCCGCGACTGGAGAGCGAGGGGTTCATCCGCAGCGTGCCCCGGCGCGGCGCGGTGGTCGCCTCGCTGACGGTGCGGGATGTGAACGAGCTCTACGATGTGCGCGCCTCGCTCGAGGTGCTCGCCACCCGGCTCGCGGCCGAGCAGTGCTGGCTCGGCGCGTCCGCCGAGATTCTCCGGGAGATCCTCGACGAGGCGGAGAGAGCCGTCACCGCCAACGACGGCGCGCTGCTGTCAGCCACCAACTCGCGCTTCCACGCCGCGATCCTGACGCTCTCGGACAACCAGCTGCTGCAAGATCTCATGGCGCCGATCCTCGGGCGCGTGAACCGGCTCTTCTACATCGTGCCCGAGAGCGACCAGGTCAACTTCCACCACGAGCACGCCGAGCTCTACCGGGCGATCTCGGCCGGCCAGGTGGAGCTGGCCGCCGCCTTGGCCTTCGCCCACGTGGAGCACAGCCGGCGCGACACCCTCCCGATCGTGCAGTCACTCCTCGACGAGACGCAGTCACCCCAGCCGACGGGCGCCCGCCATATGATCAGGCGCACGCCATAGGCCTACCTGATCCACAGGCTCTACCGACGGCTCCTCCAGAGCCAAGTCGTGCCGTTCGAGCCACCGCCGGACCAGCACCGGCAGGTCGGCACCACGTACCGGCCGCCGGACCAGCACATCCGATCTGCGTAAGGCGTCAAGCCGAGTTGGCGTCTGCGGGCCGCTGACTGTTTTCGCGAGGGGATCGGGTGCGACTGTTTTTTCACGAGGGGGTCGGATGCCAGACTGCCGATCATGAGTGGTGGACAGTCCTCCGTCGTGGTCCGGCCCTACCGAGACGAAGACCGTGATGCCATCGTCACGCTGGCCCCGCGCCTGACCGAGGGGGTCGCGGCCTGGCGGGATGCCGCTGCCGTATCCGTCGCCGTGCGCGGCTGGGTCACCGGTTCCCTGGGCCAGGGCAACAGCGACGGCCACGGCGTGCTGGTGGCGGTCCGCGACGGGCGTGTCGCGGGCTTTGTCACCGTGACCACCCGCCGGCACTTCACCGGCCAGGTGGACGCCTATATCGGAGAGCTCGTCGTCTCTGCCGAGGCAGAACGCATGGGGATCGGGCGTGCCTTGGTGAACGCCGCCGAGTCCTGGGCGCGCGACCACGGCCTGCAGCGCATCACGTTGGAGACCGGTGCGGCCAATGTCCGCGCCCGAAGTTTCTACCGGGCGCTGGGATACGCGGAGGAGGAGGTGCGGCTGAGCAGACCGGTATCGGTTGACGATCAGGCGGCGTCAGCGTTGTCCGATGACACCGTCCCTGATGGTGGTCGGCCACCCGCAGGCGGGAACGCCGCGGACTCGTCGTAGAGCTTGCGTTCCCGCGGGCGGTGAAACAGGCAGCCGAGCATCCGGACCGCTGCCGGCGGTTCAGGCAGTCGGGTCCATGATCTCGGGAGCCGCTGGTGGTGGGTGGAGTAGCGGTCAGATGTGGCAAGAGACGGCCGTGGCGTCATCGTGCGCCTTACCGCGTGGCCAGCGGGAGCCGTCCGGATCGCTGTGTTCGGCCTCGCGGACTCGGCGGATCAGCTCTTCGGGGCCGGAGTCGTCGAGCAGGTCGAGGGTCTGTCGCCAGGTGGCCAGGCGGAAGCGGTCGACGAGGCGGGATGCTCCGTCGCTGAGCAGTGCGGCGGCACGCACGCGGGCGGCGGGAACCGTTCCGGTGAGGGCCTGTTCGGCGGCGAGGGGATCGACGGCGGCGACCCAGAACCCGCCGTCGCGGTTACGGTGATCGCGCAGGGTCTCCACGTAAGCACGGTGGGCCGAGACATGCCCAGGGCTGCCGGAGGCAAGCGCGTCCATGGCCGTCCGGTGGGCCGCGCCGACCTGGGCTTCCCGGTCGTCGCAGACAACCATCGGCTCCGCCGTACCGATCACGTCGAGGATGAGGACGGAGTCGGCCAGGACGAGGAAGTCCAGCGCGTCCGCCGTACGGCGGAGCATGACCACGGTGGCCGAGGGCGAGCCGGGATGGGTCAGGTCGCAGACGAAGTCGTGCAGGGAGGCCACGGCCTTGATGCCCTCGGCCAGGATCTCCGTCAGCGGCTTGCCGTCCTGGGCCAGGCCGGCCAGGAGGGTGGAGCCGAGGGAGCGCGCGTACCAGGTGACACCGTGAACACAGCCGGATTCCGAGCCGGGCGGGGTGCCTGCGCCGTCGAGCAGGACGATCGCGTCCGGCGTGGCACCGACGAAGTCCTCGTTCGGACGGCCGGGAACTGCTTGGGTGGCGAAGGTGACACGCATCGGGTTCAGGTCTCCTCGTACCGGTGGAGCGGGCTGGCCGGTTCCACTCCGACCGCTTCCCCGGTCGCCGGGTCGTATTCCACCTCCGCCGGCAAAGGCTGGGAGCGATCTTCTGATCCGGGTGTATCGAATTTCCACCGAGGCACACACGTCATGCGCCCGCCCGAGCAGGTTCAATCCCATCCCTGGCCATTGTGCTCCTGGCCGGCACCGAGGCAGGCGACGATTCGAAAAGCACCCGGCGCGAGGAAGAGTCGAAAGTGATGACGAGATTCGATCTCCGCCTCCCCGTCACGGCCCAGGAGCCCGGCGAGCATCATCCGATCCACGACATCAGCGTTCCATATGACGCGACTGATGAGACAGCGGCCGAGAGCCACGGCAACTCCCGCACACGGCCGCAAGCCTCACCGCCGGCTCACTGGTCGAGCCCGAGCAGGCGCACGCTCTCCTCGCGCATCTCGACCTTGCGGATCTTGCCGGTGACCGTCATCGGGAACCCGTCGACGACGTGGACATAGCGCGGGATCTTGTAGTGGGCGAGCTTGCCGGCGCAGAACTCCCTGACGGCCTCGGCGGTCAGAGGTGTGCCGCCCTGGCGGACGACGACCCAGGCCATGAGCTCCTCGCCGTACTTCTCGTCGGGCACGCCGATCACCTGCACGTCGGCGATGTCGGGGTGGCGGTAGAGGAACTCCTCGACCTCGCGCGGGTAGACGTTCTCGCCGCCCCTGATGACCATGTCCTTGATCCGGCCGACCACGTTGACGTAACCGTCGGCGTCCATGGTGGCCAGGTCGCCGGTGTGCATCCAGCGGGCGGCGTCGATGACCTCGGCCGTGCGCTCCGGCTCGTTCCAGTAGCCGAGCATCACCGAGTAGCCGCGCGTGCACAGCTCGCCGGGCTCACCGCGCGGCACGGTCAGCCCGGTCGCCGGGTGCGTGATCTTGACTTCGACGTGCGGCATCACCCGTCCGACGGTCTCGGTGCGGCGCTCCAGGCCGTCGTCGGACCTGGTCATGGTGGAGACGGGCGAGGTCTCGGTCATGCCGTAGCAGATGGCGACCTCGGCCATGTTCATCTCGGTGACGACGCGCTTCATCACCTCGACAGGGCAGGGCGAGCCCGCCATGATGCCGGTGCGCAGGCTGGACAGGTCGTACTGCCCTGCGAGGGTGAGCTCGGCGATGAACATGGTCGGCACGCCGTACAGGGAGGTGCATCGTTCCTGCTGTACGGCCCGCAGCGTCGACTCGGGGTCGAAGCCGGGCGCGGGGATGACCACGCACGCGCCGTGGGAGGTGGCGCCGAGGTTGCCCATCACCATGCCGAAGCAGTGGTAGAAGGGCACCGGCAGGCACACCCTGTCGTGCTCGTCGTAGTGGATGAGCTCGCCGACGAAGAACCCGTTGTTGAGGATGTTGTGGTGCGAGAGCGTGGCGCCCTTGGGGAAGCCGGTCGTGCCTGAGGTGTACTGGATGTTGATCGCGTCGTCGGCGCTCAGCGACGCCATGCGCTCGCGCAGCCGCTCCTCGGGGGCGGTCAGCGCCAGCAGCCGGTCCCAGCCGGGGTCGCCGAGGTAGACGACGTCGGCGAACCCGATCTCCTCGACCATCGCGCGGTAGTCGCTGCCCTTGTGCGTGAGCGCGCTGATGAGCAGGCGCAGGCCCGACTGCCTGACGACGTAGTCGAGCTCGTGGGCGCGGTAGGCGGGGTTGACGTTGACCAGGATCGCGCCGATCTTCGCGGTGGCGTACTGGACGATCACCCATTCGGCGCAGTTGGGCGCCCAGATGCCGATCCGGTCGCCCTTGGCGATGCCGGAGGCGAGGAGCGCGAGGGCCAGCCGGTTCACGTCGGCGTCGAGCTCGGCGTAGGTCCAGCGACGGCCGGAGGGCACGTCGACGAGTGCCTCGCGGTCGCCGAAGCGCCGCACGGTCCGCTCGAAGTTGTCGCCGATGGTCTCGCCCAGCAGCGGGGTCTGCGCCACCGCGCTCGAGTAGGACTGCATGTCACAACCTCCGGTCGGTGAGTTCATTGAAGACCATGGTGTGCCCGAGTGGCCAGCCGGGATCGCCGGTGCGGGCGAAGCGCACCCAGGCGGCGTGCATCGCGTCGGCCAGGGCCTGCGGCGCGCCCGGCCCCGCGGTGCGTTCGACGCCGGGCGCGTCGAGCACGTCGAAGACGAAGGGCAGGTCGAGGTTGTGCACCGCGCCCACGCGTCCGCCGCCGACCGGGCTCTCGACGGGCGACTCCCACCGGAACTCGTAGGCGTAGGCGGGCCTGGCCTCGCGGATCCAGCGCGTCTCGCGGGTGAACAGGTGCTGGGTGAAGGCGCGTCCGACGCGCTCGGCGGGCGTGAGGCCGGGTCCGTCGATCTGGACGCCGAGGTGGTCGAGCACGGCCTGCGCGGCGGCCTCGTCGAGGTCGGCGGCCAGGCGGCGGACGAACACGTCGGCCTCCTGGGAGGTGCAGCCGACCAGCAGTGGGAGGTGCGCGCTCGCGCCCGTGCGCAGGGCGGCCAGCGGGACGGCCGGGATCAGGTCGCCGTCGACAACCGGTTTGACCGGCACCGACTCGTTCAGCCCGCCGGAGTCGCCGGTCAGCGCCGGCGGCTGTTCGGCGACGAGCGCCTCGGGGGACAGCCTGGCGAAGGAGGACCTGGTCGGGTCGGTCCCCAGCCGGGTGGCGAGCGTCTTGGCGTAGTCGCGCGCCTCCTGCTCGGTGGCGACCAGGTTGGCCGAGCCGCTCATCACGATCGCGCGCCGGAACAGCCCTTCGGCGCGGGGCATCGTCAGCAGGGTGGCGACGGCGGCGGCGCCCGCCGACTGCCCGGCGATCGTCACGTTGCCGGGGTCGCCGCCGAAGGCCGCGATGTTGTCGCGTACCCATTCCAGCGCGGCCAGCCAGTCGAGGACGCCCCGGTTGAGCGGGGCGTCCTCCAGGGCCAGGAAGCCCTCGAAGCCGAGCCGGTAGTTGATGGCCACGCAGACCACGCCGTCGCGGGCGAAGCGGGGGCCCTGGTGCCAGGCCGCCCCGTTGCCGCCGATGGAGAACGCGCCGCCGTGGATCCAGACCAGGACGGGCAGCCCGGCCCGGCCGGTCTCAGGGGTGCGCACGTCGAGGTTGAGGCAGTCCTCGCCGACCTCGAAGACGTCGGGCGCGTACAGGCCGATGTCCTCACCGGCCGCCTGCGGGGCGGCCGGGCCCCGCGTGACGGCGGGCCGTACGCCGTCCCACGCGGGGGGCGGGACGGGCGCGCCGAAGCGATGCTCGCCGAAGGGCGGGGCGGCGTACGGCACGCCGAGGAAGGCGAGCACGCCCTCCTCGGCCCTGCCCTCGACCAGCCCGGCAGTGGTTCGCACGATCATGCGCGGCGCCATCCGGCCGTCCCTTCGACGATTCTGATCGCCGCCCGGGTGAGCGGCTCAAGGCTGGCCTCGTGCACCTTGTCGAGGGTGTCGGCCGAGTCGAACAGGTACATGGGAGCCGACAGGAAGTGCACGAGCGGCACCCCTTCGGGGTGGAAGAAGGCCCCGTCGGTGGGCGGCATCGGGGAGAACACGTCCGGCGGCAGCACGAACGAGCGTCTCAGGTCCTCCGCGACGAGGGCCGCCGCCACCAGGCTCTCCAGCTCCGGCTCCCTGGTGGTGAACCACCAGCCGGGTTCGGGGTCATCGGTGGGCACCAGCTCGCCGTCCACGACCACGCACCGCCGGGCGGCGTGCTCCAGGTGGAGCTGGAGCACGACGTCGCCCAGCAGGCCGCGGTTCTCCTCGATGAAGGCCCGGGTGCCCGCGGCGTGCGCCATGTGACCCGCGGTCAGCAGGAAGATCAGGTTGTGCGGCCGGTCCCGCTCGGGCACGCCCGCCCAGTACTGGGCGGCGGCCAGCACCAGCGCGATGCCCGAGGCGTCCTCGACGGCCGAGGCCCAGGGCGCGTCGTGGTGCGAGCCGATGATCACCCACTGGCCGGAGCGGCCGGGGAGCGTGCCGATCACGTTGTGCGAGACGGCCGGGCCCGTCTCCGACTCGACGGTGAGCGTGCCCGTGCAGGGGCCCTCGTCGACCAGGTCGAGCACCCGCCGCGAGTCGCCGCCCGACAGCCAGACGGCCGGGAGGTCGCGGTGCACGGCGTCGTAGGGCACGTAGTAGTCGCGTGTCTCCCACGGCACCCCGGTCAGCGCCCCCGCGAAGGCGGCGGCGCCGCCGTCCATGACGCCCTGGATGACGTCGAGGTAGTCGAGCTGGAACGGCAGCGTCTGGACCAGCCCGTCGAAGACGCCCTCGGGGTCGTGCACGGCCGTCGCCAGGTCCCTGAGGTAGGACTGCGGCAGCTCGGTGAAGGTGTACTCGGGCACGACGATCGCGCCCGGCACGACCTCGCGGCTGACCGGCGCACTCACGACCGCCTTCGGCGTGGTGTACGGCAGGGCGGACGCCGCCACCCGCACGACTCTCGACGGGTCGGCGTCCAGGCGCACCACCAGGGCCGCCGTCACCGGCCGCCAGACGGGCAGCTCGACCGGCGCCAGCCGTACGTCGTGGAGCCCGAACTCGGTGAAGCGCTCGGCGGCCCACGCGGCGGTCCAGTCGTCGGCCGGGTAGCCGGGACGCCTGATGCCCCGCGAGGTGACCGTCTCGATCCACTCCATCATCCGCGCGGTGTCCGGGATCATCGTTTCAGCCCTCCGAAGGTGAGCCCCGCCACGTAGTAGCGCTGCAACGCCACCATCAGGATGAACGGTGGCACGGCGGTGACCAGTGCCGCGGTGGTGGTCAGGTGATAGTTGAAGCCGACCTCGCTCTGGAAGTTGGCCAGCCCCACCGGCAACGGCCACAGCTCCTGCTCGTTGGCCACGATCAGCGGCCACAGCAGGTTGTCCCACTGCGCCAGGAAGTGCACGAGGAACAGGGTGATGAGCGCGGGCTTGAGCAGCGGCACGGCCATGCGCGCGAAGATGCGGAACTCCCCCGCGCCGTCGACCCGCGCGGCCAGCAGCAGCTCCTTCGGGATGCCGAGGGCGAACTGCCGCACCAGGAAGACGCCGAACGCGCTGATCATGCCGGGCACCATCATGCCCTGGAAGGTGTTGACCCAGCCGAGTTCCTTCACGATGAGGAAGACGGGGATGACCAGGACCATCGGGGTGAGCGCGAGCGTGCCGACCACCAGCGCGAACAGGACGCGGCGGCCGGGGAAGGACAGCTGGGCCATCGCGTATCCGGCGGCGGCCGAGAAGATCACGTCCAGGACGCCGGTGCCGACGCACAGGATGAGGCTGTTGCGCAGGTAGGTGGGCAGGTTGCCCTCGCCGAACAGCAGCCCGATGTTCTCGGGCAGGTGGAAGCCGTTGAAGACCAGCCCGCGCAGGTCGGTGTCGTCGGGCGCCGAGGCGACGACGAGCATGGCGTAGACCGGCAGCAGCATGAACCCGACCGCGACGATCAGCCAGACGGTGCGCAGGATCGTTCCCGCTCTCATTCGTCGCCGCCCTTCAGGAACCCGAACTGCAGCGCCGAGACGATCACCATGGCGGCGAGCAGCACCATGCCCATCGCGGCGGCGTAGCCCATGTGCTCGTACGGGAAGGCGTTGGCCCAGATGTAGTACGGCAGCACCTGGGTGGCGTCGGCGGGCCCGCCGCCGGTGAGCAGGAAGGCGGGCACGAACGCCTGCATCGATCCGGCCACCGAGATGACCAGGACGAACAGCAGGGTCCTGCGCAGCAGCGGGAGCGTGATCCGGGTGAACGTGGTCACCGCCCCTGAGCCGTCGATGGCGGCGGCCTCGTACACCTCGCCGGGCAGCGCCTGCAGCCCGGCGGTCAGGATGATCACGAACAGCCCCATGCTCTTCCAGACGACCATCACGACCAGGGCCCAGATGGCCAGGTCGGAGCTGGTCAGCCAGGACTGCGGAGCGATCCCGACCAGGCCGAGGAGGGTGTTGGCCAGGCCGCGGTCGGAGTAGATGATCACCCAGACCATGGACGTGGCGGCGAGCGGCATCACGGCCGGAATCATGACGAGCGCTCTGAGCCGGCGGTTGAGCCGTCCCGGCTTGCTCAGCGGCACGGCCACCAGCAGGGCCAGCACGATCGTCGGGACGACCGTGCAGACCGTGTAGACGACGGTGATCCACGCCGAGTTGAGGAAGCCGGGGTCGGCGAACATGCGCTCGTAGTTGGCGAGGCCGATCCAGTTGGGCGTCCCTGCCATCTCGTAGTCGGTGAAGCTGAGATAGACGGCGGCCAGGAACGGGACGAGCCAGAACACGACGAAGAAGACGGCCACCGGGAGGGTCAGCGCCACGCCCGCCGTGGCCTGGGGCCGGACCCTGCCCCCGCCGAGCACGCTCACTGGACCAGTCTCACGGTGGAGTCGAAGGCCGCCGCGGCCTGGGCGGGGGTCGACTTGCCGTGGGCGACGGAGTCGACGGCGCCGGCCGCGGCCTTCGCCAGTTCGAGGGCGCCGGGGGTGATCGGGCCGAAGTCGACATGCGGGAGGCTGTCGGCGACGATCTTCATGATCTCGGACCTGCCGCGCGGCCCGGCGTCGCGCCAGCCCTTGGTCGGGATGATGATGCCGTTGTCGAGGTTGGCGGTCACCGACGGGGCGCCCTGCAGGTAGTTGACGAGGTGCCAGGCGGTGAACTGGTTGGGCGAGTCCTTGGCCACGCCCCAGCCCCAGGTGTAGGCGGGGACAACGGGCCGGCCGCCGGCCCAGGTGGGCATGGGCGCGACGCCGTACTGCTTGCCGAAGGTGAGCTTGTCCTTGCCCAGCTTCTCCAGCGCGGGGCCGAGGAAGGCGCCGCTGACGACCATGGCGGCCTCGCCGGAGTAGAACAGGCCGAGCGCGCCCAGCGGGTTGGAGAGCTTGGGGTTGCCGATCCCCGACATGTACGTCAGGGCGTCGATGCCCTGCTCGGTGGCCAGCGACGCCTTCGCGCCGCCCGCCGCGACGAGCTCGCCGCCCTTGCCCCGGACGAGGGCGGTCAGCGTCATGAGGGCCCACTGCGGGTCGCCGTAGAGCCACTGCAAGCCGACCCGCCTGCGGTCCCCGGAGGTGAGCCTGGCGCTGTACTCGGCGACCTCCTCCCAGGTCGCCGGGGGCTTGTCGGGGTCGAGTCCGGCCTCCTTGAACCGGTCCTTGCGGTAGTAGAGCATGCAGGGGTTGAAGTCGATGGGCACGCCGTAGGGCACGTCCTGGTAGGTGAGCGGGGTGGTCGTGCCCGGCTCGTAGTTCTGCAGCGGGAGCGCCTTGGTGTCGACGGGCGCGAGCCGCTCCTTCTTGGCGTGCGCGGGGAAGCTCCAGTGGCCGATCTTGAAGACGTCGGGCGGGGCGCCGCCGCTGAAGGCGGTCAGCAGTTTGGCGTCGAGCTGGCCCACGGGCAGGTAGAGCAGCTTCACGTCGACCTTGAACTCGGCGATGTAGCGGTGCACGAGCTCCTGGAACTGCTGACCGGTGTCCTGCGAGCCGTGCAGCCAGACGGTGACCTCGCCGTGCGGCCCGCCGTCCGCGGCCTGCTGCCGAGGCTGGTCCTTGCCGCATCCGGCGAGCAGGGTGAGCGCGCCGGCGGCGAGCAGCCCACGCCGCGTGAGATCCGCCATGGTGGTTCTCCTAGGTGAGGTTCTTGAGGGCCTGGTTCTGCCAGGCGGTGTTGGTGGGGAGCTCGGCGGTGCCGCCGGCGAACGCCCCGCGGGCCTGGGGGTCGGCCTGGAGGCGGTATCTCAGCCAGGCGGTCACGTAGCCGAGGAAGGCCCCGCCGGTGTTCTGGATGTCGTTGTGCCCCGCGCCCTTGAGCAGCGCCCGGCCCGCTCCGGCGGTGGCCTGGTCGTAGTAGCCCTGCACGGTCGCGGCCGAGGAGATCAGCCAGTCGTCCGCGCCGCTGAGGAAGAGCACCGGGCAGGTCAGGTCGGCGACGGAGAACTCGTCCCCCGGGCTGGCCATCCACTGCGCGGGCACGGCGATCGGCACGACGGTCTTGATCAGCCCGGCGGAGTCGTTGGCCGCGTTGATGGATCCGCCCGCACCCTGGGAGTGGCCGACCGCGGCGACCTGGGCGGTGTTCAGCTTGCCGTGGAAGACGCTGGCGGGGTCGGTGGCGAGGCCGATGAGGTGCTGGGCGGCGGCGAGGATCTCGGCGCCGGTGCCCGTGGTCGTGTCGGTGGAGGCGACCACCGCGAAGCCCCACGAGGCGAGGTGGTTGAGCAGTCCCGGATAGTTGTCGGGGGTGGCCCACGAGCCGTTGCCCCATGTGACGATCGGGTGGGTGACGCCGCCCGAGCCCAGGGTCTGCGGGTAGTAGAGCCGGTGGCCGCCCGAGGTGCCGGTGGCGACCGGCCACGGACCCGCCGCCTTGTAGATCGTCTCGATGGTGGAGGCGGCGTTGGCCTCGGTGGTCCATGACAGGAATCCGGCCGACATGAGGCCGAGCGCCCCTGCCCGCAACGCCTGCCGACGGGTGAAGTTCTCCATGGTCACCTCGTAGATTATTTGGAGACGTGAACGTCTCCAAAGAGAGGGAAGTACGATCGGGGAGCGATGTCAAGACATGAACAGAAGGAAGTTCCAGCGGCCCGGCCACTCCCCAGGGGGCGGCACGGACTCTCCCCCGACACGGTGCGCGCCTCCCAGCGGGACCGCCTCGTGGAGGCCATGCTGAGGCTCGTCGCGAGGCGTGGATACGCCGCCACGAGCGTGCCGGACGTGATCGCCGCCGCGCGGGTCTCGCGCAACGCCTTCTACGCCCAGTTCGCCGACAAGGAGGCGTGCTTCCTCGCCGGATGCGAGCGCGACCTGCCCGAGATGATCGACTCGATCCACACGGCCGCGTCGGGGGCGGGCGACCGCTGGAGCGAGGCGCTCTGGCTGGGGATGGTCGCCTACCTGCGGTGGTGGCAGGAGCGCCCGGAGTACGCGCAGGCGTACTTCGTGGAGTTGCCGAGGGCGGGTGAGCGGGCCGTCGAGCAGCGTGACGCCGCCTACCGGCCCTTCCTCGACATGTTCGGGGCGCTGGCCGCGCGGGCCAGGCTGGAGGACCCCTCGCTGCCGCCGCTGCGTGCCGCGGTGCCCCGCCTGATCGTCTACGGGGTCACCGAGTTCATCGCCTCGGAGGTGCGTGAGGGCCGCGTCGCCACTCTGACGTCGTCGGCCGGCGACCTCTACCACTACGTGGCCGCCCTGCTCGCCGGCCCCGATCACGGCATCCCGACCACCCCTTCCGCCTGAACCAGCCAGCCTTCGGGGAAGCACCCCTCCGCCGCCATGTGGGCGACGGCGGCCAGCAGGCCGCCGTTGCCCGGCAGGTAGAGGGGCAGCAGTCCGGGCCACTGGTGGTTGTGGCCGCTGGCCAGGTAGGTGTTCTTCGGGGCGTCCATCAGCAGCGCGTCCACGGCGGTGTCAGGCTCGCCGAGCCTGGCCGCGCACATGGCGAGCATCGGATAGTCCCAGCCCCAGGTGCTCTCCAGGTCCCAGTCGGCGAGCACGTCGTGCAGGGTGGCCCGCATGGTCTCGGGGTCGATCAGCGGGGTGGGCGGCACGAACCCGAGCGCGCCGGTCATCGAGGGGTGGTCGGTCCTGATCGTGTACGGCTCCACGCCGATGGCCGCGTAGACGCCGTCGCGCACCAGCGGCCGGGCCAGGCCGTGCAGGACCCGCGCCCACTCCGGGTCGGGGTCGAGGCCGAGCAGGCCCCGCCACCGCTGGGCCGTCTCCAGCCCCCACCACCAGTAGGCCAGCTCGAACGCGGGATCGCGCACCGACCGCCTGGACTCGTAGTAGGACTCCTGTGCCGGGACCAGCGGCGGCCCCAGATGCCCGCCGCCCGCGAAGGAGGCCATGAACTCGGCCGTCTCGAACACCAGGTCCCGGTAGTCCTCCAGCGCCCCCGGGCGGACCCGGCGGAGCAGCTCGGCGAAGTAGATCAGGTGCGGCTGCTGCCAGACGATGAAGGCGCCGATCTCGCTCGGGCTCTCCCTGCCCTCCGGCCCCACCTGCTTGGGCCAGCGGGCGCCGCGGAAACCCTGCCGGGCGGCCGTGGCCCTGGCCCGCGGCAGGATCGAGCGGTACCACGGCAGGCTCCGCTCCAGCAGCTCGGGCCTGCCCCACAGGGCGAAGTGGGCGGCGTGCCACCAGTGCATCTCCAGGTGGAACTTGCCGCTCCAGGAGTTGACGGCCAGCCCGGTCTCCTGCGGCGGGGTGGAGCCCGCGCAGTTGACCGCGGTGAGGTACTGCGAGAGCACCACCCGGCGTTCGAGCTCGGGCGCTCGCGGGTCGGTGCTGCCGTCGAAGCTCACCGCTCCCCCGCTCGTCCAGAACCTCTCCCAGTGGGCGGCGGCGGCCGTACGGACCTGGGAGAAGGACGGGAGGGCGGCGCCGACGGGGTGGCGGGCGAACTCGACGACGAGCTCCAGTTCGTCGCCCTGGATCAGGTACACGTGACCGCCGGGCGACGTGAGCCGCGCCGACCCCGCCCACTCGGCGGCCACGTGGTATCGGTCCGCGTCCAGGACGCGGGTGAAGTCGCAGCGCGAGCCGTACGGCGTGCGCGTGAGCGTGTGTGTGGTGGTGTGCCTGTCGGGGCTGTCCCAGTCGGCGGTGGTGTGCCAGCCGTCGCTGGCGTAGGGGAAGGCGATCCTGATCCGCGCGCCGCCCACGACACGGATGGCCAGCAGGTCCCGCTCGGGGTGACAGACCGTCTCCACCTCGTACGGCAGGCCGCCCAGCTCGAAGGAGCTCGACAGCGTGCCGGTCCACAGGTCGAGGGTCTGCGCCGACCGGCCGAGCGGGGCGGCCTCGTCGACGTCGAGGCCGATCCGGCCGAGATGCAGGCGGTGCGGGTTCACGTGCAGCCAGCCGCCCGCCTCGGTGGCCGGATACAGGTCCGGATAGCCGACGCCGTCGTAGTCGGTGAGCGCGTCCTCCAGCACGTGACCCTCGGGGTTGGGCATCGTGTGCCAGCCCCACTGCGCCTGCGTGCCCAGCGGCGCGAAGGTCTGCAGCCCGGTGGCGTCGGCGGTGAAGGCGAACTCCCCGTTGCCGACGGTGAGCGGACACCCGGCGTCGGCGATGGTGTGCCGACGCACGAGCGTCCTCCTGTCCATGCTCACGCGCACCCCGGCGTGCCGGAGGCGCGCTGCTGGCGCATGGCGGTCACGTCGCCCGCGACGGCCGACTGGGCCATCGGGCCGAGGTCGAGCACGACGTCGGTGAAGGCGAGCGACGCCTTGCGCATCGCCGGCAGGTCGATCGCCTCGGTGCCGAACTGCGGCGAGAACAGCGTCTTGGGCGCGGCGATGGGCGCGATGACGGGCAGCAGGTGCTGGTTGTACGGCGTGCCCTCGCCACCGAAGCTGCAGTGGCGCGGCACCGTGGCGAGGTCGGCCGCCGACAGGCCCTTGAGGATCGCGGTGCGCCTCACGTCCCAGTACTCGATGTGGCCCTTGACGAGTTCGCGCAGCGGCGTGCTCTCGCTGACGGGGACCAGCAGCAGTTCGGTGAGGGTGGGGCTGGCGACGAGCTGCTTGCCCGGCAGGCCGTTCGGCCTGGCGACCGCGTCGTAGCGCTTGGCGCCGAGGTGTTCGAGCACGACGACGGAGGAGACCTTGCCCTGGTCGTACTCGGCGTCGAGCTGGGCGGCGAGCTGACCCGCGCCGCCCTCGCGGACGTCGGGGCCGGTCAGGTGCTGGTAGAGGTGGCCGGTCACGAACGCGAACTGCACGGTGCGCGGACGGCACTCCACCGGTAGCGACGACAGGTAGCGGGCCATCTCGATCATGGTGAGCGGGCCGTTGTCCCACACCGGGCTCATGCCGTCGGTGTGGCTCTCCACGACGATCTTCTGGGCGCTCCCGCCGGGAAGCGTCGCGAGCAGGGTGCGGGTCGTCGTCGGCGTCCAGGCGGCGTTCACGGTCAGCGCGGCCTGGACCGGCTGCCCGGCGGCCAGCGCGTCCTTGATCTGCTTGCCCTGGTCGGCGCCGACGTACGCGCCCGGCACGCCGTACGGCAGGCCCTCGTAGGGCGCGTACATGCCCTGGATCTGGGCGTGCGGGAGCTGGCTGACCTCGATCACGCCCACCGCGCCCGCGGCGGCGGCCGCCTTGAGGTCGGCGTCGGCCGCGGCCGGGGCCTCCATCGACTCCGAGCCGAGCATGTTGATCGTGAGGCCCGGGTCGTACATGGAGTAGCCGAGGCCGAGCGGATAGAACAGCAGGTTGGGCACGTTGGTCCACGGCAGGTCCCTGACGACGATCTTCCCGGCGGCGTTGGCCGCGGTGATGTTCGTCCCTGCCGCCAGGTGGACGAGCGGCGCCGAGACGCCGCCCGCGCCGGTGGAGGAGGAGAACGGCACGGGGGCCGCGACCTGCACGGCCGTACCGCCGACGGTCAGGCCGGTGCCGAGGCTGTCCCAGCGGTCGATGGAGTAGGGCAGGGAGGAGAACTGGAGGCCGGGGATGGCCGCCATCTCGTCCTCCAGCCAGTCGACGTAGTCGGCGTGCGCGGTGGAGCCGGTCGGCCTGGGGCCGAACGTCTCCTGCCGCTCGGCCAGGGCGCTCAGGCGGGCCTCGGAGGCGAACGCGGCGGGGTCGACCCTGACCGGGCAGGTCAGGGCGGCCGTCTGGGCGAGGGCCGGTTGCGCGGGCGCGACCAGCGGGAGGAGAAGGGCGAGGAGAGCGAGTCGTCTCACGTAGGGGGTCCTTCCATCGAATCGTTTTAATGCGTGGTCCGCGACAGTCCCCCGACGTGCGGTTGGCTCTCAGAGGCGAGGCGGTCCGGTGGTTCCGCGGACGATCAGCGTGGGCGACACCGACGAGGTCACCGACCGTGAGCGTCCCTCGATGCGTTCGACGAGCAGGCGCGCGGCGGTCGCCCCGATCACCTGCCCGTCCTGGTCGACGCTGGTGAGCGAGATGCGCTTGAGCGAGGCGATGCCGATGTTGTCGTATCCGGCGACGGAGAGGTCCTCCGGCACCGACAGGCCCGCCTCGTCGGCGGCGCGCAGCACGCCGAGCGCCGCGATGTCGGCCCCGGCGAAGATCGCGGTGGGCCGGTCGTCGCGCGCGAGCAGTTCCCGCGCGCCCTCGAAGCCGCCCTCCTCGGTGAAGGAGGTGGCCAGCACGTCGTCGGCGAGTCCGTGGGCGCGCATCGCCTGGCGGTAGCCTTCGGCGCGCACCATGTGCGGCAGTCCCTGGGCGCGGGCCCGCTCCAGGTGGGTGATGTGCGTGATGCGGGTGTGCCCGAGCCCGACCAGGTGGTCGACCACCAGCCGCGCCCCCATCACGTCGTCGTCGACGACCGAGTCGTAGGCCGCGGCGCCGCCGTGCCTGCCCACCACGACGACCGGGGTGGCCGTCGCGATGGCGGCGAGTTCGGCGTCCGTCATGACCGGCGAGATCAGGATGAGCCCGTCCATGCTCCGGTCGATCATGGCGTCGGTCATCCTGGCCTGGGTCTTGGGCTCGATCCCGCCAGGTCCGAGCAGCACCTGGTACTCGGTGTCGCCCAGCCTGCCGGTGACACCCTCGATGATGTCGGGGAAGAACGGGTTGCGGGTGTCCGAGAGCATGACGCCGAGGGTGTAGGTGCGTCCGCGCAGGGCGCGGGCCGCGGCGTGCGGGCGGTAGCCCAGCTCGTCGATGGCCTGCGTCACCTTGGCCTGCATCTCCGCGCTCACGCCGTAGGCCCCGCGCACCACCTTGGACACGGCGGCCGTGGAGACCCCGGCCCGCCTGGCCACATCGGCGATCGTCACCCGTCCGCTCGTCACACGCCGTCCTTCTGGGTTCTCGTAGAACGAACTACACACTTTGCTGAGAGCAGAGGCTAGCCCGCTACCGCTCCTCAGGTCCACCCCTTGACGGGCGTTTCTACCTTGCCGTAGAACGTTCTACACAATTCTCCCCCACATGAACAGGAGCACGGGCGTGAGAGCACCATCTCGTCCGCTCGGCGCGGCGCTCGGCGCCGTCCTCGCCCTGTCCCTCTCCGGCTGCGGGTCGTCCGCCCCGGAGGGGACCGGTCAGGTGAAACTGACCCTCTGGCACAACAGCGCGGACCCGGCGCCGCTACTGGAGATGTACAAGAAGTTCGAGAAGCAGTCCGGCCACAAGATCGAGCTCGTGTCGATCCCGTCCGACGGCTTCGAGGACACCACCCAGACCAAGTGGGCCACCGGCGACCGCCCGGACATCCTGGAGTACCACGCGACGGTGAGCGGCCTGCTCGCCCTCAACCCGGCCGAGAACCTGCGCGACCTGACAGGCGAGGCCTACATCGCCAGGTCCGGCGACCTCTACCAGGCCGCCGGATCCGTCAACGGCAAGGTCTACGCCGCCATCACCGGCTTCCCCCAGGTCTTCGGCCTCTACTACAACAAGAAGGTCTTCACCAAGGCCGGGCTGACCCCGCCCACGAACTTCACCGAGCTCGCCGCCGCCTGCCCCAAGCTCAAGGCCGCCGGGGTCACGCCGGTCTTCGAGTCGGGCGGGTCGATCTGGCCGGTGCAGATCCTGCCCATCCTCTACCTGGCAGGCGCCAACCAGTCCAACGCGTACGGCAAGGCCATCGCGGGCCACAGCAGCACGCTGGCCGACGCCGGCTCGCCCTTCGTCTCCGGCCTGACCGCCTACGCCAAGCTGAAGACCGACGGCTGCTTCAACAAGGACATCGTCACCGCCAAGTTCGAGGACTCCATGAAGGCCCTCGTGACCGGCGAGGCCGCCATGGTCGCCCAGCACTCCGACATGCTCCCGGCCCTCCTCGCGGCCGCGGGCGGCGACCAGAAGACCGTCGACGAGTCCGTCGGCTTCGTCGGCCTGTCGAGCGACAAGCCGCTCGTGACCTACGCGCCCGGCCCGATCGGCACGTTCTACCTGCCCAAGACCGGTGACGCGGCGCGGGAGAAGGCGTCGCTCGACTTCGTGCGCTTCATGACCGGCCCGGCCTACGCCGAGTACGTCGCCGCGTCCAAGACCTTCCCCGTGTTCAAGGACGTGCCCGACCCGCAGGGCGTCTCGTCCGTGCTGCAGGACGTCAAGAAGGCGTACGACACCGGCGCGGTCATCGCCTTCAACTCCGACATCCCCGGCATGGGCGGGCTGGCCCAGCTCATGTCCGAGCTGATCGCCGGGCAGAAGGATCCGCAGAAGGCGGCGACCCAGCTCCAGGGCCAGGTCGAGCAGGCGGCCAAGGCGGCAGGACTGCCCGGATGGTGATGCGGAACAGGGCGGCCTGGCTGCCGTGGGCACTGCCCGCGATCGTGCTGGTCACGGTCTTCTTCGTCGCCCCGTTCCTGCTCAACGTCCGGTTCGCGTTCTCCTCCTGGACGAGCTTCCGGGCCGAGATCACCTGGAACGGGCTGGAGAACGTCCGCACGCTGATCGACCAGGACCTGCTGGCCAACGCGGTCACCGTGACCGTGCTGTACGCGATCCTGTGCATGGCGATCCAGAACACGGTCAGCCTCTCGCTGGCCCTGGCCCTCCAGCGGACCAGCGGGATCAACACCGTCTTCCGCTCGGCGTTCTTCCTGCCGACGCTCATCTCGCCGCTGGCCGCCGGATACATCTGGCGCGGGCTGCTCGCCCCCGACGGGGCGGTCAACTCCTTCCTCGGCATCGAGTGGGCGTGGCTGGGCGAACCGTCCACCGCGCTGGTGGTGGTCGCGTTCATCGACGCGTGGAAGTGGAGCGGGCTGATCACCCTCGTCTACATCGCGGGCCTCAACTCCATCCCGAAGGCGCTGCTGGAGTCGGCGACCGTCGACGGGGCCGGGCCGTGGACCCGGCTGCGGCGGGTGGTGTTCCCGATGCTCGCCCCGGCGCTGACCTTCAACGTGGCGGTCACGCTGGTGGGCGCGCTCAGCGCGTACGACGTGATCGCCGCCACCACCGGCGGCGGGCCCGGCGACCACACGCGGGCCCTGAACGTGGTGATGCGCCAGCAGTGGGGGCAGGGCTTCTTCGGCTCCGCCAGCGCGCTGGGGTTCACCGTGACGCTGCTGGTGATCGCCACCGCCGTGCCCCTCGTGTGGTGGCTGCGGCGCAGGGAGGTGACGGGATGAGAGCGGTCCTCAAGTACACGGCGCTGACGCTCTTCGCGAT
Source organism: Streptosporangium sp. NPDC003464 (assembly GCF_053588315.1). NCBI lineage: Bacteria > Bacillati > Actinomycetota > Actinomycetes > Streptosporangiales > Streptosporangiaceae > Streptosporangium > Streptosporangium sp. NPDC003464. The sequence continues at coordinate 31,424 of NZ_JBSFPS010000014.1, forward strand.
CCCGTGGGTGCTCGTGCCCGTCTGGCTCGTGGTCGTCAACTCGTTCAAACCCGCGGGCGAGGCCGCCGAGCTGGGCCTCGGCCTGCCCAGGACGTGGGCGATCGCCGAGAACTACGGCATCGTGCTCGACCGGGGCGGCTACCTGACGGGGCTGGTCAACAGCCTCAAGGTGACCGTGCCGATCGTGGTCGCCGTGGTGCTCCTCGGCGCGGCGGCGGCGTGGGCGTTCGGGCGCAGCCGGTCGCGGTGGCTGCAGGCGGCCTACTTCGTGATGGGGCTGTCGATCCTGCTGCCGCCGTCGATCATCCCGACCGTCTACCTGCTGCGCGCCCTGTCGCTGGACGGCGGCTCGCTCGGCTACGTGCTGACGATGACCGGCTGCCGCCTGGGCATCGTGATCTTCCTGGCGACCGGATTCGTCCGGGCGTTCCCCCGCGACCTGGAGGACGCCGCCGCCATCGACGGCGCCTCCCGCCCGCAGGTCTTCGTCCGCATCCTGCTGCCCCTGCTGCGGCCGGTGCTGTTCGTCGGCGGCGTGATCCTGATCATCAACGTCTGGAACGACTTCTTCTTCGCCCTCTTCCTGCTCCAGGGCAGCGCGGACGCCACGCTGCCGCTGAGCCTGTTCCAGTTCGCCTCCGGCACCCTGCAGAGCCTGAACTGGAACCTCGTCTTCGCCCACGTCCTGCTCACCACGCTGCCCCTCGTGGCGGTGTACGTCGTCGCGCAGAAGCGCGTCCTGGCCGGCCTCACGGAAGGTGCACTCAAAGGATGACCACTCACGACATCGCGCTCGACTGGGTCAGGCGCGAGATCAAGGAGGGGCGGCTGCCGTGCGCGGTGTTCGGCGCCGCCACCTCCGACGGGATCCAGGTGCTGGAGGCGTTCGGCGAGCACGACGGCCGCGCGACCAGGACCGAGGACCACTTCGCACTGTTCTCGGTGACCAAGCCGCTGACGGGGCTGGCCGCCCTGCGCCAGGTCGAGCGCGGGCTGCTGTCGCTGCGCCGCCCGCTGCGGGACGTACTGCCGAACTTCGCTCGGCCCGACGTGACGCTCTGGCACCTGCTGACCCACACCAGCGGCATCGCCGAGCAGACGCTCACGCCCGACGACCTGCTGGAGCACCTCGTCACCGCGCCGTCGATGTTCGAGGCGGGCACGCTCAGCCAGTACTCCAACCTGGCCTTCGCCGGGATCGCGGAGATGGTCCGCGACGTCACGGGCCGCGACGTGGCCGACGTGATCGACTCCGACCTGAACACGCTGGTGCCGGGCGGCGGGCTGATCACGTTCGACCCGGCGTGCGACGCGGCCGAGGTACACGGCATCGAACTGCTCGGGCCCGGCTTCGACTTCGACAAGTTCGTACGGCTCCGCCACCCGGCGGGGGCGCTGTTCTCCCGCGCCGAGGACCTCCTGGCGCTGGGCGGGGCGCTGCTGCGCGGCGACCGCGAGCTGATCCACCCGACCACCCTGGCCGCCATGACGACCCCGCAGACGACGGGCCTGGTCAAGCTGCAGCCCGACCCGGTCAACGCCGGGCAGGACTGGGGCCTCACCTGGAACCTGCGCCACTCGGCTCCCGGGCTGCTCGACCGGCGGCTGTACGGGCACGGCGGCGCCTCGGGGTGCCAGTGGTGGATGTACCCGGAGCAGGACGCGTGCTTCGTGCTGCTGATCAACGTGATGGCGCCGAGCCTGTCCGGCGTCGACGTCGACGGTCTGCACAACGCCTTCACCACCGGGCTCGATGCGTGAACCGGGATTCGGGGGTGCTCGAAGTGCAGGTCTCGGGCGCGCAGACGCCGTTCATCCGTTCGGCCCCGCCCGGTTCACGGGCGGGCCTGACGTGCGGTCTGGCGGATCCGGTGGGCGTGGACGAGCCGTCGCCCCGGCTGTCGTGGGACGCCCGGCTGCTCGGGGAGGCCACCGTGGTGGTGTCCTCGGACGGGTGCGAGGTGTGGCGGTCGTCCGTGCCCGCCGGATCGCACGTCGTGGACGTGCCGGGTGAGCGGCTGGCGCCGCTGACGCCGTACACGTGGAGTGTGGAAGGGCACGCGACCGGCGCGTTCACCACGGGCCTGCGGGCGCGCGGTGAGTGGGACGCCCCCTGGCTGGCGGGCGACCCCCAGGCGGCGGTGAGCCTGCGCGGGTCGTTCACGTGGCGTCCCGCTCCCGGGCGCGCCTGGCTGGCCGCCACCGCGCTGGGCGTCTACCGGGCGCTGCTCAACGGGGTACGGCTGGGCGAGGAGGAGCTGGCCCCCGGCTGGACCGACTACGGCCACCGGACGCGCTATCGGCTGCTGGAGCTCACGGAGCTGCTCGTACCCGGCGGGAACGAGCTGGAGCTGTGGCTCGCTCCCGGCTGGTACGCGGGTCACGTCGCCGGCGGAGGCCCGCGCCGCTACGGCGACCGGCCCGCCGCCAGCGCCCAGGTGCTCGTGCGGGACGACGACGGGGTCCGCCGCGTGTTCGCCACGGACGCGGGCTGGACCCGGCGGGATCTCGGCCGCCCGCGTGCCGACCTGGTGATGGGCGAGACCGTCCAGGCCCCTTCCCGGCAGGTCGGACCCGCCGGGACGACGGTTGCCCCGGAGATCCTGGTGGAGGCCGACCCCGCTCCCCCGGTGCGGGTGATCGGCACGGTGCCCGCCGTGTCCGTGACCGAACCGGCGCCGGGCGTCCAGGTGGCCGACTTCGGGCGGAACGTCGTCGGGCGCGTACGGCTGCGCGTCGACGCGCCGGGTCCGGTACGGATCGTGGTGCGGCACGGGGAGGAGCTGACCGCGACCGGGCGGCTCTACACCGACAACCTGCGCACCGCGGACCAGCGTGACGAGTTCGTCCTCGGCCCCGGCCCGCACGTCGTGGAGCCCGCGTTCACCCTGCACGGGTTCCGCTACGCGGAGGTCACCGGCTGGCCGGGCGCGCTGACGCCGGACGACCTGGAGGCGGTGCTGCTGTCCTCCGCGCTCGCCGTCACCGGCTCGCTGACCGTGAGCGATCCCGCCGTACGGCAGCTCGTCGCCAACATCGGCGCGTCGGCGGACGGCAACCTGGTGAGCGTGCCGACCGACTGCCCGCAGCGCGACGAACGGACCGGCTGGACGGCCGACATCTCGGTGTTCGGCTCGACGCTCAGCTTCCTGCGGCACACGCAGGCGTTCCTGTCCGGCTGGGTGACGACGCTGATCGACGGGCAGCGGGCCGACGGCGCGGTCCCGCATGTCGCGCCGGTCCTGCCCGAGTACGGATACGACTCCCCCGTGTGGTCCGACGCGCTGGTCGAGGTGCCGTGGCTGCTGTGGCGGCGCTACGGCGACGACCGCACGCTGCGCCGCGCGTACGACCCGATGCGGCGGTGGGCCGACTACTGCCTGGCCCAGGCCGAGGACGGCATCAGACCGGGCAGGGCCCTGGGCGACTGGCTGGCCCCCGGCACGGTCGAGACGCCCAAGAGCCTCATCGCCACCGCCGCCCTCGCCCGCAGCCTCCGCCTGGTCGCACACGTGGCCGACGTGCTCGGCGAGCCGCACGCGCCGGAGTACGGCGAGGCGTTCACCCGCGTGTCGGGCGCCTTCCAGCGGGCCTTCCTCAGCGGGCCGAGGCTGCACACCGAGACGCAGACCGGCTACGCCGTCGCCCTCGCCTGGGACCTGGTCCCGCCCGAGGACCGGGCCGCGTCGGCGCAGGCGCTGGCCGAGCTGGTCCGCGCCGACGGGCACCGGCTCATGACGGGCTTCGTCGGCACCCCCCTGCTGCTGCCCGTGCTGTCGGAGACCGGCCACCACGACCTGGCGTGCCGGATCTTCAACCAGGAGGGCTATCCGTCCTGGCGCTACCAGCTCCGCGCCGGGGCGACGACCATGTGGGAGCGCTGGGACGCCTGGCACCATCGGCACGGCCTGCAGACGCCGGCCATGAACTCCTTCAACCACTACGCCTACGGCTGCGTGGGTGACTGGCTGTTCCGGCACGTGGCGGGCCTGGGCGACGACCCGCGCGGGACGGGGGGCGGCTTCGGCGAGCTGCTGCTGCGTCCCGGCCCCGTCCCGCTGCTGCGCCAGGCGCACGCCCGCTACGAGAGCGCGTCGGGGATCGTCGAGTCGGGCTGGCGGGCCGGGCCCGACGGGGTCCAGTTCACGTTCGCCGTCCCGGAGGGCGTGACCGCCCGCGTGGTGCTGCCCGTGCGCGGCGCGTGGGACGGGATGACCGTCAACGGCACCTTCCTCATGGGCCTCAGCGAGCAGCTGCCGACCACCAGGCTGGCCGACGGGGGCTGTGCCCTGAACCTGCCGCCGGGCCGCTGGTCGTTCACGGCCCCTGCGGCGGCCACGGCCCATCTGCTCCAGGAGTGGGACGACCTGGGCCGGTGAGCCGGTTGTGAGGCTCGCGGTCACCACTCGTGTCGCTCTCCATCACCGAGTGGTGACTTCGGGTGTGGTGTGTGCCGGCGGGACGGGTGACAGCAGGCCGCCTCCGTCGGTGGTGACCGAGGGTGAACGTGTGGCCTTGGTGGGTGGGCGTCGCGGCGAAGTACCGCGCGGGGCTTGGCCTTGTGAGCGCGGGTGTCCTTGTCGCTCCCGGCGGGCTTCAGAAGTCCTTTTTCACTCGTCCCGGCCGCCTTTCACGTCGCTGGGACTTCCGTCCGGCGCGCACCGTACGATATCCCGATCCTGCCACTTCTTCCCACCGCTTCCCATTTGACCTTTTACGCCTCTATGCAATATTTCAGGAGGGCCGCAAAAGGGGGATGAATGGCGGCCCGCTCTCCTTTCCGCCGGGCCCGGCTGACGTCTCCCCCCGGGTTTGGTGAACCTCCAGCCGGTGGCGGAGCCGCCGCACTCCGATTTTCAGCGAACCAATAACGCTTTTATGCCCGTTAACAACTCCCCGGCCCGCCGACCCGAATTTCGAGTACGACAAAAATGGTCAGCGATATTGTAAGTCCGGCCGCGGCGGCACACACTCGGTGACAAGGAGGCCTGCCCCAAATTTTGGAGCCACAATGGACCGAGCCGTAACTGAAATTCACGGGCGTAGAAAATCGATGCTCCGGCGCCTCGCATCCGCCGCCGTCGCGATGCTCGCCGTGGCGTTCCTCTGCGTGCCGCCCGCCAGCGCCCTCGCGCTGCCGACGCCGAAGGATCTGACCGCCTTCCTCGATCTTGAATGCTTCAGGACCAGCCCGTACCAGCCTCCGGCCACCACGCTCACGCTACGGCACATCAACCCCGTGCTCAGCACCCTGCCGATCGAGACCGTCACCCTCGGCCAGCGTGAGCAGCTGTGCGTGCCGGTCGCCAAGAACACCCAGGTCCCGCCGTCGCCCGCGATCGACTTCATCAAGTACGTCGACCTGGCCTGCTACAAGATCTCCGGCACCACGGTGACCACGGGCCTCGTGCTCAGCCACCTCAACCCGCTGTTCCAGACCCTGCCGCGCACGCAGATCTCCATGAACACCCCGCAGCAACTGTGCGTGCCGGTCATCAAGAACAACGTGGCCCCACCCCCCGAGGTGCTGTCGCTCGTCCGCCACATCGACCTCAAGTGCTACGGCATCACACCCAACACCCCGTTGAACCAGCAGCTGTCCCTGCGCCAGCTCAACCCCGTCCTGACCCCGATGATCCCCACGCACGGCGCGCAGGTCCTCTACGCCCGCCAGCTGTGCGTCCCGGTGCAGAAGGCCGGCGACAACATCCCGAGCGAGGTGTTCAACATCGTCCGGTGGATCGACCTGGAGAAGTTCGACCTCGCCACCCCGGCCCTGCCCACGGTCTCGCTGACGCTGCGGCACATCAACCCCGTCCTCGCCGGACTCCCGATCGAGCAGGCCGTTCTCAGCGGCGCCAGCCAGCTGGCCCTGCCGGTCGCCAAGAACGGCAACTTCCCTCCGGGCTGACCCCCTGGCCCAGGGCCCTTCCACGGGTGTGACCCGGAGCATGTGGCCCGGAGCCCTTCCACCCGCGCCGGTGGAAGGGCTCCGCCGTTCCCGCCGGCCGTCGGAAGGCGCCCGGTGAGCCGCCCTACCCCGCCGCTACGCCCGGACCCACTGGTTCACCAAGGACACCACCGCCACCTGCTGGGACCGGACGGCTTCCAGGTCCGGGAGCGTGACGACAGCACGGTCAGGCGCGAGCCACGTCATCAGACCCGTTGGATCCTGGAAGGCGAACTCGGCGCCGTCGGCCCGGACCTTCGCCCCACGGTGGAAGACGAGTTGCAGCCGGTCCCCCGGCTGGAGCCGGAAGGTCACCCGGTCCTCCCCGTCATGGCGGAAGCTCGGGGCGTTCCATTTCACATGCTCGGAAATGTCGCTGTTCGACGCCAAGATCGCCGATCTGAGCTGTTCGACACCCGCCTTCAACGGGTGATCGAGGGCCGCCATGAAGCGGTCGACATCGCCAGATCTGTTCTGCATCTGCCGTTCCTCCCATGCAACGTCAAAGATCATGATGCCGCATGCGGCGGCTGTCGGGGGCTCCGGCGGCGTGGTCCAGCTCCGGCGGCGATCTCCGGCGGTGTGGTTCAGCGCCGGCCGCGGAAGGTGCGACGCAGGTCGTCGACCCAGCCGTCGGGGATCTCCCATGGGATGAAGTGGCCGCCACTCTCGTGGGTGGTGAGGTTGACGTGGTTGTACCAGTCGGCGCGGTCGCTGGAGAGCCAGCTCTGGATCCGCTGCTCGGCGGTGGTGACGCCGGGCGGGTTCTCGTAGCCGACGAAGGTGATGCCGGTGGGGGCCTCGATGACCGGCCGCCGGTCGTGGGAGGGGGCCCAGGGGTAACGGTTGGCGTTGGCGTAGTAGCGCACCGAGGTCCCGATGGCGTTGTTCACCCAGAAGATCATGGCGTGGGTGAGGAGGTCGTCCTTGGAGAAGACGTTCTCCACGTCGCCGTGGTTGTCGCTCCAGCCGGCCCAGCGCTCAAGGATCCAGGCGAGCAGGCCGACCGGTGAGTCGGCGAGCCCGTAGGCGAGGGTGCTGGGGTCGAGGACGTGGACGGCCAGGTGAGCGGCGAAGCGCCGGTCCAGGGAGACGGACCGCCGGCGCACGGGCTCGGGCAGGCCCTCGGGGATCGGCCGGCCGCCGCTGAAGTCCCAGGCCCGGTCGCCGTTGAAGAAGGTGAGCTTCTGGCCGGAGCCGATGTGGATGCCGTGCAGTTCGCCGGCGTACTTGTGACCGAGCTGGCCGGTGACCAGAGCGCCGATGTCGCATCCGCCGGCGGCGTACTTCCGGTGACCGAGGATGCCGGTCATCAAGGTGTGCCAGAGGTCGGCGACCTTCCAGAAGTTCATGTCGGGGTGGCCCGGCAGCGGGGTGGAGAAGCCGAAGCCGGGCAGGGAGGGGACGATGACGTCGAACGCGTCGGCCGGGTCGCCGCCGAAGGCGGCGGGGTCGGCGAGGGGGTCGACGACCTTCGACCAGTGCCAGAAGGTCCATGGCCAGCCGTGCGTGAGGATGAGCGGCGTGGGCTCGGGACCGACGCCGGGCCTACGCATGAAGTGGACCGGAACGCCCTGGACGCTCACCCGGTAGTGCTCGTAGGCGTTGATCGCGGCTTCGGCCTTGCGCCAGTCGTAGTGATCGAGCCAGTAGTCGGCGAGTTCCTGGAGGTAGCCCCGGCTGACGCCGTAGTAGCCGTCGTCGTTGCCCGCGTCGTCGGGCCACCTCGTGAGCCGCAGCCGGGCCTTGAGGTCGTCCAGCACGGTGTCGGGGACGTGAATGGGCGCGGGCTCCAGCGGAAAGCGCGCTGTGGCTGACATGAGGTTCCTTCCGGGATATGAGAGGCGGCCGCGCCGCGGATCAGCGCTCGACGTCCATGAGCGCGGCCATCCGTGCCAGCGCGGGCAGGGCGGCGCCGATGGCGTGCCGTTCCTCGGAGGTCAGGGCTTCGGCCAGCTGGGAGAACCGGCGGACGCGGTCCTGGTGCCGGGTCTGGATGATCTGCGCACCGGCCGGCGTCACCTGGACGAGTACGGCGCGGCGGTCTTCGGGGTCCGGACGGCGCTCCACCAGTCCGTCGCGTTCCAGCCGGCTGACGAGTTGGGTGATGGCGGGCTGGGTGATCTGCTCGGTCACCTTCAGCGCGGTCAGCCGCATGGGGCCTCTGTGGACCAGCGTGTGCAGGACCGACAGCGTGGTGAAGCTGTGCTTCTCGGCCGCGGGGAGCCGGATGGAGCCCCGGGTGAACCTTCCCAGCACGGCGGCCAGGGCTTCGGCGTCGAGATCCTGCCGGCTGTGTGGTGCCATGATCGAAATGTATCACCAACTTATTTAAGTTGCTTATGCAACTCCACGCCTGCCGGGCGGCGCCGCACGAGGAGGCCCCCTCGAACTTCTCGTACGGCCCCTGCGCCGAGGTCCGTGTCACCGCGGCGACGGCCGGTGAGCCGGATCCGGTCGACGCCCTCCGCGGAACGCCCGTCCCCACCGGGCCGGGAACCGGATCCGGCGGGACCTCAGGCCCCCTCCGAGGTCAGGGGCTGCGGCGCAGGCGCGCCTTCGGCATCCGGCGGATGACGGCCACTCCGGGCCGCTCTTCCGGGAGTGCCGCGGCCCGGCCCGCGGCCCGGTTCCGGCGCTGGGCGGTGAGCGCGTCCAGCGACCAGGGGCCGCCGCCGAGCACGGCCAGCATCAGGAACGACCAGGCGAACAGCGCCGCGGGCTCGCCTCCGTTGACGATCGGGAACAGCCCTTTCGGCTGATGGACGACGAAGTAGGCGTAGGCCATCGTCCCGGAGCAGAGCAGCGCGGCGACGCGGGTGGCCAGGCCGAGCAGCACGAGGCTCCCGCCGCCGAATTCGATCACCGCCGCCCACCATCCCGGCCACGCCCCGAACTCCGGCGGCCTGCCGCCGTTCGGACCACCGAGGACGCCGAACAGACTCGCCGCCCCATGGCAGGCGAACAGCAGTCCGATCACGGCTCGGAACAACGACAGCACGGCGCCACGGACCTGGTCGTGATTCATCGATCTCCTTCGGGCATGAGCTCCTGTGATTGACAACCGTCCGGTCCGGGCGACATCCGGGTCACGTGACCACGCCGACGTGGCGGGACGCAGATCGGCGAGGTCTGTCAGCGCCCGACCGGGCGGCGCGGCACTCCTTTGCTGGGAGGTTGCCAAAAATATAAAGGAAACTTTCCTAACAGTAAACGGTCCGCGTGACGATTTTCCGCGACCCCTGTCAGGCCCGCGGGCTCACTCCCGGGAGTGACGCCGGTGATCCCTCCGGCGGCTGACGCGCGCACCGCGGCGCCGTCGTAGGCTCGGCGGACCAACCGGCCGCGGGGCCGGCGGACCGACGTCAGGAGTCCCACAGTGGCGCAGTGGCTGCGGGAGTCGCCGCCGGCCCGGATCGACCTCGCCATCACCGTGGCCGTCACCGCGGCGACCGTCGTCCCCCTGCTGCTGCCCGCACCGCGCGCGTGGTGGGTCGTGGCGCTGGCCGTGCTCGCCTCGGTGCCCATCCTGTGGCGGCGCAGGGCTCCGATGGCGACAGGGCTGGTGGTCGCACTGGCCATGAGCGCGATGGTGATGTGGGAGAAGCCACTGCTGCCGTACGGGCCGATGGTGAGCCTCTACACCATCGCGGCGCTGGGCACGCCCCGGCAGCGCCTGCTGACGATCCCGGTCGCCGGGCTGATCGCGGCCCTCTCCCTCGTCCTGCCGCAGGAGGGGCCGGAGACCTACCGCTTCCTGGTCACGGCGCTCGTCGCCGCCTACGCCCTGGGGACCGGTGCCCGCGCCCGTCGCGCGCAGGCCGCCGAGCTGGAGGAGCGCGCCCGCAGGCTCGCCCAGGAGCGCGACGCGGCGGCCGCGCGGGAGCGCACCCGCATCGCGCGCGACATGCACGACATCGTGACCCACTCCGTCGGCCTCATGGTGGTGCAGGCCGAGGCGGGACCCGTGGCGATGCGCTCGGACCCGGCGCGCGCCGAGGCGGCCTTCGACGCGATCGGCGAGATCGGCCGCGGAGCGCTGGTACAGCTGCGCGACCTGCTCGGCACGCTGCGCTCGGGAGAGGACGCGGGCAGGGGGCCGCGCCCGGGGGTCGACTCCCTGCCCGAGCTCGTCGAGCGGACCGGGCGGACCGGGCTGAAGGTGACGCTGGCCCGCGAGGGTGAGCCGCGCCGGATCTCCGCCGAGGTCGACGTCGCCGCCTACCGGATCGTCCAGGAGGCGCTGACGAACGTGCTGCGCCACTCGGACGCGGGTGCCGTACGGGTCCGGCTGACCTGGACGCGGGCGTCACTGGAGGTCGTGATCGCCGACGACGGCGGCGGCGCCGGGGGCACCGGGGACGGCCACGGGCTGACCGGCATGCGGGAGCGGGCGGCGGCCTGCGGCGGGACCCTGCACGCCGGGCCGGGCCCCGGGGGATTCGTCGTGTCCGCAGTGCTTCCGGTTAGATGAAGCCCATGCTGCGCGTCCTCATCGTCGACGACCAGGACCTGTTCCGCGGCGGCTTCTCCCTGATCCTCGACGCCCAGCCGGACATCACGGTCGTCGGCGAGGCGGCCGACGGCCTCGCGGCCGTCGCGGCGGCGGCGGAGCTCCAGCCGGACGTCGTGCTCATGGACATCCAGATGCCGGTCATGGACGGGGTGGAGGCGACCGGGCGCATCTGCGCGACGACGTCCGCGAAAGTGCTGGTGCTGACGATGTTCGACCTGGACGAATACGTCTACGACGCGCTGCGGGCCGGGGCGAGCGGCTTCATCCTCAAGGACATCCGCCGTGACGAGCTGGCCCACGCCGTGCGCGTGGTCGCCGCCGGAGAGTCCCTGCTGGCTCCGACGATCACCAGGCGGCTGGTCCAGGACCTGGTCCGGCGGCCCGGCCACGGCGTGGCGCCGCGGCTGGCCGGCCGGCTCGGGGCGCTGACCGAGCGCGAGATCGAGACACTGCGGCTGGTGGCGGCCGGCAGGTCCAACGCCGAGATCGCCGCCGAGCTGGTCGTCAGCGAGCACACCGTCAAAACACACATCAGCCGCATCCTCACCAAGCTCGACCTGCGCGACCGGGTGCAGGCCGTCGTCTTCGCCTACGAGGCGGGCCTCGTCGTGCCCGGCGCGTAGTCCGCACGGGTGATCCGCCGGATCGATCGCGGCGGCGATGCCCCGCCGCCCGCGTCAGGCGGAGCATCGGAGCATGCACTCGAAGACCTGGAGATCCGCCGCCGCGATCGCGGCGGCCGCGCTGTCGGCGCTTCTGTTCTGCTTCGGCAGCGGACTGCACCCCGTGCCGTGGTGCACCTGGCTCGCCCCGCTGCCGGTGCTGGCACTCGCGCCCCGAGTCGGCGCGGGCACGGCTTTCGCCGCCGGGACCACCGCGTGGCTGGGCGGCACGGCGCCGCTGTGGGACTACGCGCTGAACACGATCGAGCTACCGCTGCCGGTGGTGGCGGTCTCCTTCGTGGGGACGGCGTCGCTGTTCGGGCTGGCGTCGGTCGCCTTCCGCGCCCTGACGTCGCGCGGCCGCCCGCTGTCGGCGGCCCTCGTCGTCCCCGCGGCCTGGGTCACGGTGGAGTACGCCCTGTCGGTGATCACACCGCACGGCGCGTGGTCGAGCCTGGCCTACACCCAGGCCGACGTCCTGCCCGTGCTGCAGACGGCCTCGGCCGCCGGCGTCTGGGGCATCACGTTCCTCCTCATGGCCGTACCGTCGGGGATCGCCGCGCTGCTCGCCCCGGCCGCGGCCGGACGGCTGCGCCTCGTGGCCGTCCTCGGCTCGGTCCTCGCGGTGTCGCTGGGGTACGGCGGCTGGCAGCTGCGCACCCCGCCCCCCGCGCAGCGGGACACCGTGGCGCTGCTGGCGACCGACCACCCGAACGATTTGATCAAGCTCGGCACGCCGCAGGGCCGCGACCTGGTCCGGCGCTACACGGCCCGCATCGAGGCCCTCGCGGCGGCGGGGGCGCGCGTCGTGGTCACTCCGGAGAAGACGTTCCTCGCCGACGGCGCGGACCTGCGGACCCTGGCCGCTCCGCTGTCCGCGATCACCGCCAGGCACCGGGTCGACGTCATCGCCGGGCTGGTCGTGTCCCGTGGCGGAGAGCTGTACAACGTGGCGCTCGACTTCCCCGCGGGCGGCGGCGCGCCGGTCGAGTACGTCAAACACCACCTCATCCCGGGCCTGGAGGACGGGCTGCGCACCGGCACCCGGCCGGCCTTCGTCCCCGGCAAGCCGTGGGGCCTGATCATCTGCAAGGACCTGGACTACCCCGGCCTGGTCCGCGACTACCGCAACCGGGGCGCCACCGCCCTGTACGCACCCGCCTGGGACTTCGACCGTGACGGGTGGCTGCACAGCCGGATGGCGGTCACCCGCGGGGTCGAGAGCGGCCTCAGCGTGGCCCGCGCGCCCCGCGCCGGCCTGCTGGTCCTCAGCGACCCCCAGGGCCGGATCGTGGCCGAGGCCCCGACCGCGGACACGCCGTTCGCGTCGGTCACCGCCGCCCTCCCCGCGCCGGCCGCGCCGACCCTATACGCCAGATGGGGTGACTGGGCCGCCTGGAGCTGCGCCGTACTGCTCCTGCTCCTGCTCGGCACCCTGCTGCGCCGCCCGGCCACCCCGTCCTCAGGTCACGGCAGGCCGGTGGCGGGGTCGACGGCGGCCAGGAACAGGTCGCCGTTGCCGAGCGCGGCGCCGCCGGTGGGTGCGCCGTAGGTCAGCCCGGCCACCAGCACCTTCCCCGCCGGGGCCGACGTCGCGTACAGGTCCGGCTCGGCGAACGGGTCGACGCCGTCGTCGCGCGCCGTGCCGAACTGGGCGGCCGCCTGCCGCACGCCGCCGGCCGACAGGCGTACGGCCAGTACGTCGGCGCCGCCCGCCACCACCCCGATCCGGCCGCGGGTGTAGCCGATCACCTCGACGGCGCCGCCGGGCAGCGCGACCACGGCGGCGCCGGCGTCCGGGGCCGGCGTGGCGACGGCCGTGCGCCACTTGCGCCGCTTGCCGGAGGTGTAGGCCACGGCCAGGAGGTCGCCGCCGCTCTCGCCGGTGGCCACCGTGAGCCCGTCCGTGGTGACCGTCACCGCGGCGAGCCGGTCGTCGCCGGCGCCGCCCTCGGCGGACACCCACTGCGGGGTGCCGTCGGTGCCGTACCTGGCGATCCAGCCGTCCAGCCCGCCGAGCGCCGGCGCGCCGGGCAGTCCCGCCGTGGCGCTGCCGACCACGGAGACGCCGGCGCCGTCGGCGGCCACGCCGTTGGCCTTGTCCTCACCGGCGCCGCCGAGCTGGCGGGTCCAGGCGATCTGCCCGTCGGCGGCGACCCGGACCAGGATGGCGTCCTTGTCACCGCTGTTCGGGCCGACGAGCGCGCCCTTGGTGTAGCCGGCCAGGTACGCGCCGCCGTCCGGGGCGGCGGCGAGCCCGTAGACGCGGTCGGCGGTGCCGGCCGCGCCGAACTGGGTCAGCCACCGGACGGCGCCGTCGGCGTCCAGCCGCGCCACGAACGCGTCGTCGGTGGTGTTGCCGGGATGGCGGCCGTCCAGGTCACCCTTGGTGTAGCCGGCGGCCAGCACACCGCCGTCGGGCAGGGCCGCGACGCCGTACAGGCGCTCGTCGGAGGCGGTGCCGAGCTGTCTCGTCCACCGCGTGGCGCCGTCCGGGCCCCGGCGGATCAGGACCGCGTCCAGCTTGCCCGCGTGCGGCTGCCCGTCGACGGGACCGCCGGCCGCCAGCCCCAGGGTCACCGAGCCGTCGGCCTGCGCCGCGACGCCGCCCGCCCAGTCGGTGCCGGCGGTGCCGTACAGCGGCGCGGGCAGGCCGGTCGGCGGGACGACGCTCAGCGCGGGTCCGAGGTCGGCCATGCCCTGCTCGAAGGCGGGCGCCCAGACGCTCCAGTCGTGGCCGCCGTCCAGGATGCGCATCTGCGCCGAGACGCCCGGCGCCCGCCGTGCCGCGTTGTAGAGCGCTTCGGACTCGAAGTCGAGGTCGTGGCGGGCGTCGGCGGGCCGCGGGTTGGCGTACTCGTCGTCGCCCACCGCGACGAACAGCCGCACGGGCAGCTCGGGGTCCGTGCCGGTCAGCAGATCGGGGTAGTTGAGCTTGCGATACACCTCGTCGACGAACTTCTCCTCGCCGAGGCCGAACGCGCCGTGGTCGCGGGCCGAGGAGTCGGCCGGCGGCAGCGGCGTGTAGACGGCGGGGCTGAGGACGAGCGCGCCGCCGAAGAGGTCCGGGTGGGCCAGGGTGAGGCGCAGCGCGCCGTAGCCGCCCATGGAGTAGCCGCCGACCATCCGCGCGCCGCGGATCGGCGCGGTGCGGTAGGTGGAGTCGACGTGGCCCACCAGGTCACGGGTCAGCGCGGTCTCCACCGGCCGGCCGGGCTCGTCGGCGCCGGTGTACCGGGAGTCCACGTACCAGCTGCCGCGCCCGCTCCAGGGCGCGTCCGGCATGACCGCGATGAGGGCGGGGATCCGCCCGTCCCGGATCAGCTGGTCCAGCGTGCCCTTGACCCGGGTCCACGCCTGCATCGTGTCGCCCCTGCCGTGCAGCAGGTAGAGCACCGGGTAGCGCCGCGCGCCGTCGCCGTAGCCGTAGGGCAGGTAGACGTTGTACGGGATGGGCCCGCCCATCGCGGCGGAGTACGCGGAGCCCTCGGTGATCGTGCCCGCCCGCTCCTTGCCGACCTGCGCCTGACCGGGCACGGCCAGCAGGGCGACGAGGGCCAGGGCCGTCAGGACACCGAGCCCGCGCCATCGCGTAACGGCCATCGGGTCACTCCTCGATAGTGCTGTAAACGTTTACAACAAGCCGGTCCGGATACGCGGACCTTGAGCTCGTTTCCGGCGAGTGTCTTGGGCCCGCTCCGGCCGTGTCAATAGGGGCGCCCGCGACCCAGCCGGCCCGCACCGCCTCCCGGTCCCGGAAACAGCCCGTCCGCGCTACTTGCTGATCCCACCTTGAAACGGCCTGCGTGCACTCCATGGCAGTTGACCTGCGATGTCTCAACATGCGGACAGGCTTTTTCCTACTCTTCAGGTAGGATATTGTGGTTTTTATGACCGGCAGCACCAACCACCGCATGGCGGCGGAGCGCAGAGCGCGTCCGCTCCCGGCGCGGGACGACACCAGCATGCGGCGCCGCCGCACCACGAGCTGTCGGGGCTCCTCCTGTAGCTGAGGCCCCGCGGGTCCCGGAGTCCGGCAGGCCGCCGGCCGTCCGCTGCCGCCGCGCCCCTCTCCTCTTCTCGCTCCCCTTCTCTTGTTGCCTGTCTTGCCGCTTCTCTTCTCGCTCCCGCCTCCGATCCCCCTCCCCTCGCGTCCCCGGCACCGCCGTCCGCTGCGTGGCGGTGCCGTACGGCCGACCGCCCGCCCCCGTTCACAAAGGTCTCCTGCTCATGAAGGGCGATAACCCCATGCCATCATCCAGACTGCGGTCCACAGCGATGGCGAGCGCCGCCGTGCTCGCCGCCGTGGGGCTCCTCGGCGCCTGCGGCGGGGAGAGCTCGCCCAGCGGCGCGAAGGCCTCCGGCGGACCGGTGTACGGGGGCACGCTGACATACCTGGAGCACCAGGCACCGACCTGCCTCTACCTGCCGGCCGCGGGCTTCTACCCGAACGGCGGCTTGCTCAACCAGCTCACCGACAAGCTCACCTGGCAGAACCCCAAAACGCTGGAGATCGAGCCGTGGATCGCCACCTCCTGGGAGGTCAACGCCGACGCCACCGAATACACCTTCCACCTCCGCGAGGGCGTGACCTTCAGTGACGGCAGCCCGCTCGACGCGTCGGCCGTCGCCGCGAACTTCGACGTCTACGGCCTCGGCGACCCGGACCTGAAGCTGCCGCCGGCCGAGTTCGTGAACAACTACGACCGCAGCCAGGTCGTCGACCCGCGCACCGTGAAGTTCTTCTTCAAGCAGCCCTCCCCCGGCTTCCTCCAGGGCACCTCGGTCATCGGCGCCGGCCTCGTGGCCAAGTCGACGATCTCGCGCCCCTACGAGGAGCAGTGCCAGCTCAAGAACATCGTCGGCTCCGGGCCGTTCACCGTGGCCCGCCAGGTCGTCGACAAGGAGATCGACCTGGCCGTCCGCAAGGACTACAACTGGGCGCCGGCGTCCTCGGCGCACCAGGGGCGCGCCTACCTCGACGCGGTCAAGATGATCGTGACGCCGGAGGACAACGTGCGTGTCGGCGCGCTGACCTCCGGGCAGGCCGACTATGTGCGCTACGTGCAGGCGTACGACGAGGAGACGGTGAAGAACGCCGGTTTCACCGTCTACGCGGAACCGACCCGGGGCGTCAACAACGGCCTCTACCTGCGGCCGGCCAACAGCATCCTGAGTGACGTCAAGGTCCGCAGGGCGCTGCAGGCCGGCACCGACGCCAAGGAGGTCGTGGACACCCTGTTCACCCCGGGCTACCCGGTCGCGACCTCCGTGCTCAGCCATCTGGCGCAGGGCTACGCCGACCTGTCCGGGAAGCTGGCCTACGACCCGGACAGGGCCAACGCGCTGCTGGAGGAGGCCGGCTGGGCCCGCGGCGCCGGCGGCGTCCGCCAGAAGGACGGGCGGGAGCTGACGCTGGGCGTCTTCGTCTCCGGCCCGCAGCCGCTGTCGAAGCAGACGCTCGAACTGGTCGCCCAGCAGTGGGCCAAGATCGGCGTGAAGCTGGAGATCCGGCCCGCCGACGCCGGCACGCAGGCGGTGGACATCAAGAACGCGGAGAAGACGGCCATCGCGCACTCCATGGTCGGCCGTGCCGACCAGGACGTGATCAAGAGCCACTTCCACACCAAGAACCGCGACGTCATCCTCTCCGACGACCCCAAGCTGGACCGCCTGCTGGAGCAGGAGTCCGCGGCCGCCGACAAGACCGCGCGCAACGCGAAGGTCGCCGAGATCCAGCGCTACGTGGTCGACCAGGGCTACGCGATCCCGCTGTTCGAGGAGCCGCAGGTGTACGGCGCCGCGCCGTACGTGCGGGGCGTCACCTTCGAGGCGGTCGCCCGGCCGGTCTTCTACTCGGTCTGGCTGTCGGATCAGACAGGCCGATGACCAGATATCTCCTGCTGCGGACAGGACAGGCGGTCCTGGTGCTGTGGGCCGCCTTCACCGCCAGCTACGTGCTGCTGCAGATCCTGCCGGGCGACTCGATCCTGATCAAGTTCCAGAACCCCGAGCTGGGCCTGTCCCCCGCGCAGATCGCCGAGATCCGCGCCTACTACGGCGACGACGCGCCCGCGATCACCGGCTACCTGCACACGATGCTCGGCTTCCTGCGCGGCGGCTTCGGCTACTCCGTCGACACGGGCACTCCGGTGGTCGAGCGGCTGGCCGAGGCGCTGCCGGAGACGGCCGAGCTGGCCACCGCCGGGTTCACCCTGGCCGTGCTGATCGCCGTGCTGATCGCGTTCGCCGCGAGCCACACCCGGCTGGCCTGGGTCCGCGGCGCGCTGCTGGCCGTACCGTCGCTGTGCGTCTCGATCCCCGCCTTCTGGCTCGGCATCCTCCTGATCCAGGTGTTCTCCTTCCGGCTCAAGCTGGTGCCGGTCATCGGGGGCGACGGGGTGCAGCAGCTCATCCTGCCGGTCCTGACCCTGGCCGTACCGATCTCGGCGCCGATCGCGCAGGTGCTGGCCCGCAGCCTCGACCAGGTCCAGAGCCAGCCGTTCGTCCCGGTCGTCGCGGCCAAGGGGGCCTCGCGCCGGTGGATCCTGTGGCGGCACGTGGCGCGCAACGCGCTGCCGCCGACGCTGACGATCGCCGGCCTGACCTTCGGCGAGCTCATCGCCGGGTCGGTCGTCACCGAGACGGTCTTCGGCCGCAACGGCGTCGGCCGCCTCACCGAGCAGGCGGTCAACGCGCAGGACACGCCGGTGATGCTGGCCGTCGTCGTGCTCGCGACCGCCGTCTTCGTGCTGGTCAACCTGGTGGTCGACCTGCTCTTCCCGGTGCTCGACCCGCGGCTCAAGGCGAAGGTCGGTGCGGCCGCATGAGGATCGCGTCCCGCCGCCCGGACGTGGGCCTGGTGCTCGCCTGGCTCGTGATCGCCGTCGTCGTGCTCTGGGCCGTCGTACCCGGACTGTTCACCGCGGACGACCCGATCGCGGGCGTCCCGGCGGAGAAACTGCGGGGCCCCGGCCCGGACCACCTGTTCGGCACCGACGCCGTGGGCCGCGACCTGTTCACCCGCGTGGTGTACGGGGCCGTCCACTCCCTGTCCGGGGCGTCCGTCGCGGTCGGGGTCGGCCTGGTGCTGGGCACGCTGCTCGGCCTGCTCGCCGGGTCGACGGGCGGCGTGCTCGACGCGCTCATCATGCGCGGGATCGACGTGCTGCTCTCGGTGCCGGGCCTGCTCCTCGCCCTCACCATGATCATCCTGCTCGGGCCCGGCACCGTCAACGTCGCGATCGCGGTGGGCGTCGGCTCGGTCGCGGCCTTCGCCCGCCTGGTCCGCTCGGAGGTCGTCCGGGTCCGGCGGACCGACTACGTCGAGGCCGCGTTCGGCAGCGGCGGCCGGTTCGCGGCCGTCCTGGGACGCCACGTGCTGCCCAACTCGCTCGGCCCCGTCATCGCGCTCGCCGCCCTGCAGTTCGGCACCGCGATCCTGGCCATCTCCACCCTCGGGTTCCTCGGCTACGGCGCCGAGCCGCCCACCCCTGAGTGGGGACTGCTCGTCTCGGAGGGGCGCAACTATCTGGCGACCTCCTGGTGGCTGACCTCGCTGCCGGGCGCCGTCGTGGTGTCGGTGGTGCTCGCCGCCAGCCGGATCAGCCGATCGATGGGACGGGAGAACCCATGAGCCTGCTCGACGTACGCGACCTCGCGGTCTCCTACCGGACCGGCCGGCGCGCGCTCCAGGCGGTCGAGGGGATCTCCTTCACCGTCGAACCCGGTGAGGTGGTGGCGGTCGTCGGCGAGTCCGGGTCCGGCAAGTCGACCACGGCGCACGCGATCCTCGGGCTGCTGCCGCCGAACGGGTCCGTCGACGCCGGGCAGATCCTGCTGGACGGCACGGACATCGCCGGCTGGCCGTCGCGCCGGCTGGAGTCGGTGCGGGGCGTCCAGATCGGGCTGATCCCGCAGGATCCGTCCAACTCCCTGAACCCGGTCAAGACCGTCGGCGCCCAGATCGGTGAGGCCCTGCGCATCCACCGGCGCGGCGACCGGCGGGCGATCTCGCGCCGGGTCGTCGAGCTGCTCGCCCGCGTCGGGCTGTCCGATCCGGAGACGCGCGCCCGGCAGTTCCCGCACGAGCTGTCCGGCGGCATGCGCCAGCGGGTGCTCATCGCCATCGCCATCGCGCTCGAACCGCGGCTCATCATCGCCGACGAGCCGACGAGCGCGCTGGACGCCACCGTGCAGCGGCGCATCCTCGACCTCATCGACGGGCTCCGCGCGGAGTCCGGCACGGCGGTGCTGCTGGTGACCCACGACCTCGGTGTCGCGGCGGACCGGTCGGACCGGCTCATCGTCATGAAGGACGGGCGGATCGAGGAGCAGGGCGCGACGGAGGCCGTGACAGCGGCCCCGGAGGCCGGATACACGAGACGGTTGCTGAGCGACGCCCCCGCGCTGTCGGTGCGGGAGTTCCGGGCCCCACCCCCGGAGACCTCCCCCCGGGAGGCCGCCGTCGTCGTCCGCGACCTGGTCAAGGAGTTCCGCGTCCGGGGACGGCCCTTCCGCGCGGTCGACGGGGTGTCGTTCGAGGTGCCGCGCGGCACGACGCACGCGCTCGTCGGGGAGTCGGGGTCCGGCAAGACGACCACGGCCCGCATGGTCGTGCGGTTCGCCGACCCCACCTCCGGCTCGGTGACGGTCGGCGGGATCGAGACGGCCGGCCTGCGCGGCGACGCGCTGCGCGGGCTCCGCCGCCGCGTCCAGCTCGTCTACCAGAACCCGACCGGCTCGCTCGACCCGCGGCAGCCGGTCGCCGAGATCGTGGAGGAGCCGCTGCGCAACTTCCGGATCGGCGACCGGGCCTCGCGCGGCATCCGGGTGCGCGACCTCCTCGACCGGGTCGCCCTGCCGTCGAGCGTGCTCACCCGCAGGCCGCGGGAGCTGTCCGGCGGCCAGCGGCAGCGCGTGGCCATCGCCCGCGCGCTGGCCGTCGACCCGGAGGTGGTCGTGCTCGACGAGGCGGTCTCCGCGCTCGACGTGAGCGTGCAGGCGCAGATCCTCGACCTGCTCGGAGCGCTCCAGCGCGACCTCGGGCTCACCTACCTGTTCATCTCTCACGACCTGTCCGTGGTGCGGCAGATCTCGCACACCGTGTCGGTCATGAACAAAGGACGCATTGTGGAATCCGGAAACACGCGACAGGTCTTCACCGGCCCGCGGCACGACTACACCCGCGAGCTGCTGGCGGCCATCCCGGGCGCGACCGCGGAGGCGGCACGATGATCGGCCGCCGGCTCGGTTTCTTCACCCGCCTGCTCGACGACGTGCCGGCCGGTGAGCGCTACCGGCTCGCCGCCGAGCAGATCAGGCACGCCGAGGCCGTCGGGTTCGACACGGCCTGGGTGGCCCAGCACCACTTCGACGAGGCCGAGGGAGGGCTGCCGGCGCCGCTGGTGTTCCTCGCCGACGTGGCGGCGCGGACCAGCCGCATCCGCCTCGGCACCGGCATCATCACGCTGCCCCTGGAGAATCCGGTCCGCGTCGCCGAGGACACGGCCGTGCTCGACCTGCTCTCGGGCGGCCGGCTGGAGGTGGGGGTGGGCAGCGGCGGCACGCCGTCGTCGTTCGCCGCCTTCGGACAGGACAGCGCGGCCCGTTCGGCCACCTACGCCGAACATCTCGCGGTGCTCCTCGACGCCTGGTCGGGGCGTGCCCTCGGCGGGGGCAGCAGGCTCTACCCGCCGGCACCGCGCCTTCCCGGCGCCGTCTGGGAGGCGACCTTCTCGGTGAGCGGCGGGGCCCGCGCCGGCCGGGCAGGCAACGGCCTCATGCTCTCGCGCACCCAGCCGCGCCCCGAGGACGCTCCGCACGCGACGCTCGCGGAGATCCAGCGGCCCATCGTGGACGCCTACTACGAGAACCTGCCGTCCGGGGCGACGCCGCGGGTCATGGCCTCGCGGACGGCCTTCGTGGCCGACAGCCGCGCGGAGGCGCTGCGCCACGCCGAGATCGGGCTGGCCCGCGCCGCCCGCCAGTTCAGGGCGGCGGGTTTCCCGGTGCCCGACGGCGGGCTCGACGAGCTCATCCCCGCCTTCGACGTCCATCTGGGGACGCCGCAGGAGGTCATCGCGGGCCTCGGCGCCGACCCGACGCTCGACCGGGTGACCGATCTGGTCTTCCAGGTGCACTCGGTCGACCCGCCGCATCCGCTCATCCTCCGCTCCATCGAGCTGCTCGCGACCGAGGTCGCGCCCGCGCTCGGCTGGGCGCCGCATCCCACCACCGCCATCCAGACCGAACCGAGCAGGACATGAACCCCCACACCACCCCGACCGGACCGAGCAGGACATGAACCCCCACACCACCCCGACCGGACCGAGCAGGACATGAGCACCGACATCATCGACCGCCTGGCCGGCATCGCGCCGGGCTCCCCCGTCGACCACCTGCGCGGCCGGCGGCCGGCCGCCCGCGAGAACGCCCAGCGCAGCTACCTCGCGCTCTTCTCCCCGGACTCCCCCGGTGAGGTCACCCAGGCCGAGCGCCACGCGGTCGCGGCGTTCGTGACCGGGCTCCACCGGGACGCCGTGGTCGCGCGCTTCTACGCCGACCGGCTCGCCGAGCACTCGGCGGAGCTGCCGGCCGCGGTCGCGCGGGAGGTCGAGGCCGCCCGGACCACCGGTCCCTACGGCGCCTACCCCGCCGGGGGCCCTCTGGCCGCCGAGAGCGTCGAGGGTCTCGACTACCGGGTGCGCGACCACGCCGCGCTGGGCGGCCGGCTCGCCGCGGCCCTCGAACACGCGCACCTGCTGGTGTTCCGTCCGCGCGAGTCCAGCCCCCAGGCGCTGCGGCAGCTCGTCGACGCCGGCTGGAGCACCTCGGCGATCGTGACGCTCTCGCAGCTCGTCGCCTTCCTCAGCTTCCAGGTGCGCGTGATCGCGGGCCTGCGGCTGCTCGACACCGCCCGGAAGGGACCGAAGCCATGACCGACGCCGTGCTCCAGCACCCCGACATCGACCGCCCGCACGCCTTCACGCAGGAGGAGCTCGGCTGGGTGCCGTGGCTGGCGCCGCTCACCGAGGAGGAGCTGAGCGAGCGCCACTGGGAGGCGCTCGTCGACCGCAGGCGCGCCGCGTCGCCGTACTTCCTGCTGCTCGCCCGCGATCCGGAGATCCTGCGGGCGCGCACGGAGACCGACAACGACATCTTCTACAACACCGACGCCGGGCTGCCCCGCGCGGAGCGCGAACTCGCCGCCGCCGCGACCTCGCGCCACAACGGCTGCGTCTTCTGCGCCTCGGTGCACGCCCGGTTCGCCTCGCACCACTCCAAGCGCCCCGACGACGTGCAGCGCCTGCTGGACGACGGGGTCGACGCCCCCCAGGAGGCGCGCTGGCGCGCCGTCATCGACGCCTCGGTGGCACTGGCGGAGACCCCGGGCGGACTCACCGCGGAGCACCTCGACGCGCTCCGCGCAGCCGGCCTCGACGACCTCGCCATCAGCGACGCGCTCCACGCGGCCGCGTTCTTCAACTGGGCCAACCGGCTCATGCTCTCGCTGGGAGAACCCACCTCGCCCGCGCCACGGGCCGGCAGGAAGGCGGAACAGTGACCGATCCACACCTGGACCATCTCGTCTACGCGGTGCCCGACCTCCTGGCCGGGGTCGCCGAGTTCGCGGCACGCACCGGGGTCACCCCGGCCGCCGGGGGCAGCCACCCCGGCGGGACCGCCAACTACCTCGTCGGCCTCGGCCCGGACTCCTACCTGGAGATCATCGGCCCGGACCCGGCGGCGGACCCCGCCGGGCGGCCCCGCGCCTTCGGCCTGGAGACCCTCACCGAGGCCCGGCTCGCGGCCTGGGCCGTGCACCCGGACGGCATCGAGGAGACCGTACGGCAGGCGCGCGAGCACGGGTACGACCCGGGCGAGGTGCAGCCGCTGTCCCGGCTCACCCCGGACGGCACCCTGCTGGCCTGGCGGCTCACCCGCCGGGCGGAGCCGGCGGCGGACGGGCTGGTGCCCTTCCTCATCGACTGGGGCCGTACGCCGCACCCCGCCGCGTCCGGCCTGCCGCAGCTCGGTCTCGTCTCCTTCACCGCGACGCATCCCGACCCGGCCGCCGTGCGGCGGGACCTGGCCGCGCTCGGCGTCAGCCTCGACGTGACCGCCGGGCCCGCGGCGACGTTGCAGGCGCGGCTCGACACCCCGCGCGGCCCGCTGACGCTGCGCTGAACCCATCCGCCCCGAGAAAGCAGACCATGAGCACTCTCCGCGAATACCTGTCCCACAAGCGCGCGGCGCTGCTGGCCCGGCGGGCGGCGCCCGGGGCCGGCCCGGTGCCGCTGCGCGCCCACGTCACGGCCGAGGGCCGCAGCGGGGTACGGCGCATCCGGATCCGGGACTTCCAGATCATCAGCGACAGCGGCCCGGACTTCGCCGGGTACGACCTCGGGCCCGGGTCCCCGGAGCTGCAGGCCGGCGTGCTGGGGAGCTGTGTGACGCACATCTTCCTGATCAAGGCGGCCGAGCTGGACGTCCCCATCGACTCGCTCGCGGTCGACGTGCAGGCCGAGTACGATCCCCGCGCCCAGCAGCCGGACAGCACGGACATCCCGGTGTATCCGCAGAACTTCCGCTACGAGGTGCAGCTCTCCTCGCCCGCCTCCGACGAGGAGCTGGCGCGGCTGCACGCCGAGGTGGAACGGGTGTGCCCCATCCTCAACCTGATCCGCAACCCGCAGGAGATCAGCGGCTCGGTGACCCGGGTCGACGCGGCGCCCCGCTGAGCGCCGCGGGAGCGACCGGATGCGGCCGGGGCGCCCCGGCCGCCCGCCCGCGGAACGCGCCGGTTCACCGCCCGCGGGCGTCCCGGCCGGCGGGCCGTGGGGCGCGCCGGTTCAGCGGCCGTGGGACGTCCCGGCCGGCCGTCGATCTCCCGGGCGGGTGGCCTATCGGCTGCGCCGCAGGAGCATGGGGCCGATGTGCCGGCGGGCGTTCCTCGCGAAGTTCGCGGTGTCGTTGACCCGCGGGAAGGGCTCGTCGGGCACCGGGACCCCGAGGAACCCGCACAGCGGCTCCCACCCCTGGCGGACCTCGAAGACGAGCAGCCGGTCGGCCGGGATCACCGCCTTGACCTCCTCGACGTGCGCCTGGAAGGTCTTCAGCGCGTGTCCGGGGTCGCTGCCGTGGCCGCCGAAGACCCGCTTCTCGACCGTCAGGCGGGTCATCTTGGCGAACGCGGCGAAGTCGGTGCCCAGCAGGGCCGAAAGCCCCAGCGCCGCCCTGCCGGAGAGCGTGGCGCCCCGGTCGCGCTGCTTGAAGATGGTGGCGTTCATGCTGTCCAGCCAGCGCTCGGGGTCCCGCACGGTGAGGACGACCTTCGCCGCGGGGTAGTGCTCGGCGAGCTCGCGCCAGTAGGCGGCGGACGGCCAGTCCACGCAGGAGTCGTAGCCGTCCAGCAGGTCGTCCCAGCCGACCGGCCGCCCCTCGGCCAGGGCGAGCCACCGGCGGATCTGCTCCGGCCTGCCCATCACCTCCATCATGTGATGGCACGGCCCGAAGCCGAGCCGCTCCAGGGCCGCCTTGAGAGAGAGTGTTCCCGTACGGCCGAAGCCCGCCCCGATGACCCGCATAATCCCTACCTTGTCGGTCGGAAAGTGCTTGATGGCTACACGGGCAATGTTTCACCGACGGCCCGGTCCGGCAAGGGCATCCCCGCCGCCGGCTCCACGGCCCGACGGGGTACTGGAACATGGAAACTCCAGGCGCGCGACGTCGGCTCCTACGGCATCGGCACCGCCGACCCCTGGCCGACCGCCTTCCGGCCCGGCCGTCCCACCGGCCGGAGCCCGTGCCGCGGCCCCCGGGGCGCGGCACGGACAGCGGCGACGGCGGCGCGCTCCCTGGTACGACAGCCGGCGGCCGGCCTAAGCGTCGGGGGCGCGACGGCCGGTGGCCGGCCTCAGGCGTCGGGGTCGCGCAGGCCGACGGCGTCGTGCCGCCAGAACGTGTCGGGGTAGACCATGGTCCCGGTCATCCACGGCTCGTAGGCGGGCAGGCGGACCGCCTGGAAGGCGACTTCGGGGATGCGGAGGGAGGGCCTGCGGAAGCCCAGCCCGGCGCCGGGGCCGAATCCGAAGCGCGCGTAGTAGGCGGGCGAGCCCTCCAGGAACACCACGGGGACCCCCTGCTCGGCCATGATCTCCAGGCCGCGGCGGACCAGGGCGGAGCCGATGCCCTGCCCCTGGTGTCCGGGCAGCACGGCGAGCGGGCTGAGCGACTGCGCCTCCACCAGGCGGCGAGGGGCGTCGAGCCAGACGCGGGTGAACATCACGTGGCCGACGATCTCGCCCCCGTGCTCCGCGACAAGCGAGAGTCCCTGGAGCGGGGTGACGGCCGCCCGCAGAGAATCCACCAGTTCGGCCACCACCTTCCCGTGGTCGCCGAAGGCCTGGAGGTGGACATGCCGTACGGCCTGCTGGTCGGCTGCCTGCTCGGTGCGGAGATTCACGCCGGAAGGATAGACAGGCGGCCCTGCCTCCCGCATCCCATTTTGCGCGCCTTGCCGGAGGATCGTCCCGTCGGCCTGCCCCGGGCGTCCGCCGGCCTGCCTCGGGCGTCCGCCGACTTCTCGGGATCGGAGGAGGCCAGGTCCGGAGGGCGCGGGCCGGGTCCGCGCCCTCCCCGGCCCGCCCGTTCCCGGCGGGCCTGTGAAACAATGTGGTGGATGCGGTTCCATGCCGATCTGCACATCCACTCGAAATACTCCAGGGCCTGCAGCGGTGACAGCGATCTGGAGCACCTGACGTGGTGGGCGCGGCGCAAGGGCGTCACGCTGATGGGCACCGGCGACTTCACCCATCCGCTCTGGTCCGAGCAGTTGCGCGACAAGCTCGTGCCGGCGGAGCCGGGGCTGTTCCGGCTCCGCGAGGACCTGGACCGCGACATCCTCCGCACGCTGCCGTCCGGCCTGGCCTCCGGTCAGGTGCGGTTCATGCTGTCGGTGGAGATCTCGACGGTCTACAAGAGCGGCGGGCGCACCCGCAAGATCCATCACCTGGTCTACATGCCGGACTTCGACGCGGCCGCGGCCTTCAACCGCAGGCTCGGGCAGGTCGGCAACCTGAGCTCGGACGGCCGGCCCATCCTCGGCCTGCACTCCCGCGACCTGCTGGAGATCACCCTGAACAGCGGCGAGGGCGCCTACCTGGTGGCCGCCCACGCCTGGACGCCGTGGTTCGGGGTGTTCGGCTCCAAGTCCGGGTTCGACACGATCGAGGAGTGCTACGGCGACCTCGCCGACCACGTCTTCGCGGTGGAGACCGGGCTGTCCAGCGATCCGGCCATGAACTGGCGGGTCTCCGCCCTCGACCGCTACCGGCTGGTCAGCCACTCCGACGCGCACTCGCCGCCCATGGTCGGCCGCGAGGCCACGGTGTTCGAGACCGACCTTGACTACTTCGCGGTGCTGCGGGCGCTGCGGACCGGCACCGGGCACGCGGGCACGGTGGAGTTCTTCCCGGAGGAGGGCAGGTATCACGCCGACGGGCACCGCGGGTGCGGCGTCCGGATGGAGCCGCGGGAGACCCGCGAGCACGGCGGGATCTGCCCCGTGTGCGGGAAACCGCTCACGGTCGGCGTGCTGAGCCGGGTCGAGGACCTGGCCGACCGGCCGGAAGGCGTCCGGCCGGCCGGCGCCGCCGGCTTCCGCCGCCTCGTCCCGCTGCCGGAGATCGTGAGCGAGATCCTCGGCGTGGGGCCGAAGAGCAAGAAGGTCCTGCGGGAGATCGACAGGCTCACCGCCGCCCTGGGACCCGAGCTGGCGATATTGGAGGACGTGCCCGTCGACGACATCCGGACCCGCTCGCCGCTGCTCGGCGAGGCCGTCGACCGGCTGCGCCGCGGCGAGGTGATCCGGGAGGCCGGATACGACGGCGAGTACGGGGTGATCCGGCTCTTCGAACCCGGCGAGCTGGAACGGCTGAGCGCGGCCGCCGCCCCCGCGCTCTTCTGACGCCCGGCCCGGCATGGCGTCCTCCGCATGACGATCGTCGATCTCGCCTGCGTGGAACGGGGCACGCCCGGCGAGCCCCATCTAATGTTTCGTGGAGATGCAATAGCATTAGCACAATGGACGTCCTGACCGGTGAGCCCCTCGCTCTGGATCTGCTCAACACCCGGGCCAACATGCCCGACGGCGAGTTCGACGTGCTCGCCTCTCCAGACACCTTCCGAGAGTGGCTGCTCGCCCAGGACGGGCGGCTGTCACCGGTGGAGACGGCCGACGACGCCGACCTGGCGGCGGTACGGGCGCTCCGCGGCCACATCACCGAGGCCGTCGAGCAGGCCCGGCAGGGCGCCGCTCCGCCTCAGACCGCTCTGGACGCGCTCCACGAGGCCCAGCGCGCGGCTCCGCCGTACCGGAGGCTGACGTGGGACGGCGCCGCGCTGACCGCCACCGTGATCAGGGCCGGAGACTCCCGCGCCCGGCTCCTGGCCGAGCTCGCCGAGGCCGCCGTCGACCTTCTCGCCGGTCCGGCGGTCACCAAGGTCCGCGGCTGTGAGGGCCCCGGCTGCCGCATGCTGTTCCTCCCGGCCCACCCGCGCCGCCGCTGGTGCTCACCCGCGCTGTGCGGCAACCGCGTCCGCGTCGCCCGTTACTACCAGCGGCACAAGGACTAGCCGGACGGGCGCCCCGCCCCTCACAGGGACGCGCGGCGCATGCCGCGGGTCCCGACGGCGAGACCGGCCAGGGCGACCACCACGGCCGCGGCCACGCCGTAGGGCACCGAGGGGTGGGCGAGGTCCCCGGCGAACAGGGCCCGCTCCGCCTCGACCACGTAGGTCACCGGGTTGGCGCGGGCCATGCCGTACAGCCAGGAGGGGGCGTTCTCCACGGGCAGCAGCACGCCGGACAGGAGCATGAGCGGGAACAGCAGTGTCTGCTGCACGCCGTAGAAGATCGACGGCTGCCTGCGGGCGGCGAGGGCCAGCGCGAAGGAGAACGAGCCCAGCCCGACGCCGAGCACGGCCAGCACGAGCAGCCCGGCCACGGTGCCGAGGAGGTGGGGGCGGAAGCCGAACGGCAGCACCACCACGATGATCAGGGCGGCCTGGGCGAGCAGGGTGACGATCTCCTTCATCGTCCGGCCGACCAGCATCGCGGTCCTGTTCAGCGGGGTGACCAGCATCCGTTCCAGAGAACCGCCCCCGCCCTCCACCAGGAGGTAGTAACCGGCCGACCCCGTGCCGGACAGGCCGAGCATGACCACGATGCCCGGCACGAACCACTGCCAGGGCGAGGTCTGCCCGACCCCGGGCGTGCCCGGCAGGAGGGGGCCGAACAGGGCGAGGAAGATGAGCGGCTGGATCATGCCGAAGAGGAGGCCGATGGGGTTGCGCAGCTCGGGACGGATCTCCCGGGCGAACACGACGCCGGTGTCGCTGACGATGTTCACCTTCAGGCTCCTTCGGGGGTGTGGGCGCTCTCGCGCAGGCTGCGGCCGGTGAGCGCGAGGAAGACGTCGTCGAGGGTGGGGCGCCCGACCTCGGCGGTGAGCGCCTTCACCCCGGCGGCCTCCAGGGACCGGAGGAACTCCGGCAGTACGGCGGTGCCGCGCCTGACCCGCAGAGACACCGTGTCCCCCTGGGCGGTGACCTCGTGCGCCGTCGGGACCAGCCGGGCGATCCGGGCCGCCCGCTCGGCGTCCGCCCCGTCGCCGGTGGTGACGGTGATGCGGTCACCGGCCAGGTCGGCCTTCAGGTTCTCCGGGGAGTCGTCGGCGATCACCCGCCCGTGATCGATGATCATTACCCGCTCGGCCATGGAGTCGGCCTCGTCCAGGTAGTGGGTGGTCAGGAAGATCGTCATGCCGGACTCCTCGCGCAGCCGCAGGATGTGCTCCCAGAGGTTGGCGCGGCTGTGCGGGTCCAGGCCGGTGGAGGGCTCGTCCAGGAAGAGCAGTTCGGGCCGGTGGACCAGTCCGAGCGCGACGTCGAGACGGCGCCGCTGCCCGCCCGAGAGCGTGCCCGCGGGGCGTTTGGCCAGCGTTTCGAGGTTCAGCGCGGCGAGCAGCTCGCCGGCCCGCCGGTGCGACTCCGCCCGGGGCAGCCCGTAGCAGCGCCCCTGGGTCACCAGCTCGTCGTGGACACGGAAGTTCTCCCCCGCGCCGTTGCCCTGGCCGATGTATCCGATCCGCCGGCGCGTCCCGGCCGGATCGGTGAGCACGTCGCATCCGGCGACGGTCGCGCTGCCCGCGCTCGGGGGGAGCAGCGTGGTCAGCATGCGCAGGCTGGTCGACTTGCCCGCGCCGTTCGGGCCGAGGAAGGCGACCAGCTCTCCTTTCTCGACGTCGAGGTCGAGGTCGCGCACGGCCTCGACGGTCTCTCCTTTGACCCGGAAACGCCGGGCCAGTCCACGGGCGTGGATCATCTCTCCTCCAGTGCTCGGATCCGTGTGCGGGCATGCCGAAGACAGGCGCTGCCGCGGGATTGGGTGGGCGCCACGGCCGGAGCCGGGCGCGAAGCTCGAAAAGCTTAGATTCGAATTACGTTAATCTGTCAGGGACCCTGACAATCGGTCCCGCACCTAGGGTTGGGACGTGCACCCGCCGACCAAGCCGCCCATCCCCTACCTGCTGGCCTACGCCTTCACGCTGGCCTCCCGCCGGGCGGAGGAGGAGCTGCGGCCCCACGGGCTCACCCTGCGGCAGTACGGACTGCTCACGCAGCTCCAGCTCGAACCGGAGCTCACCATGTCCGAGCTGGCCCGCCAGCTGGGCGTCTCGCGCCAGTCCCTGCACGAGATGGTCGGCGAGCTGGAACGGGCCGGTCACCTGGGCCGCCTGCCGGGCTCCTCCGGCCGCACCCGCAGGCTCGCGCTGGCCCCGGGCACCGAGCGCCTGCTCGCCCGGACGCGGGAGTCGCTGACCCGGGCGGAGGCCGGCTTCCTCGGCGACATGAGCCCTCCCGAGATCGAGACCCTGCGGGGGCTGCTGCAGCGCCTGCTCGCCCACGCCACCGACGACGAGAGCTGGCTGTCGGGGATGTAGGACACCTCCACCGCCGTGTGCCGATGCCCGGGTGAGGAGCCCGGTACGGCAGGCCGGCGCCCGGGACTGGGAGCCCGGTACGGCAGGCCGGTCACGCCGCCACCCGGGTACCGACGCGGGGCCGTGGCCAGGAACGTCGCAGGAGCTCCCCATGATCGGCCCCGCCCCCGTTGGTTAGTGTTGTGGGGGTGGAGGAACTCGTCCGACGGCCGCTGGGCCGCACTCACCTGGCGGTGACGCCGCTCGGTCTCGGCCTGGCCGCGCTCGGCCGCCCCGCCTACATCACGCTCGGCCGCGAGGAGGACCTCGGCGACGACCGCGGCGTCGCCACGATGCGGTCGCGGACGTGGGCCGTGCTCGACGCGGCGTGGGCGGAGGGCGTGCGCTACTTCGACACGGCGCGCTCGTACGGCCGCGCGGAGGAGTTCCTCGCCGGTTGGCTGCGCGAGCGGGGGATCGCCCCTGGAGCGGTGACCGTCGGCTCGAAATGGGGATACGCCTATGTGGGCGGCTGGCGGATGGACGCCGAGCACCACGAGGTGAAGGACCTCTCGGCCGAGCAGCTCCGCCGCCAGCTCGACCAGACGCGCGAGCTGCTCGGAGAGCATCTGTCGCTCTACCAGATCCATTCGGCGACGGTGGAGAGCGGGGTGCTCGAGGACGAGGGCGTGCTGGACCGGCTGCGCGCGCTGCGGGCCGAGGGCGTCGCGATCGGGCTCAGCACGACGGGGCCGCGTCAGGCGGACACGGTCACGCGGGCGGTCGAGATCGGGGCGTTCGACACCGTGCAGTCCACCTGGAACCTGCTCGAACGTTCGGCCGGCGCGGCGCTCGCCCGGGCGCACGGGGCGGGGATGGGCGTGATCGTCAAGGAGGGGGTGGCGAACGGGCGGCTGACCGCCCGCGCGGCGCCCGCCGCGCTGGCGTCGGCCGCGCGCGATCGGGGGGTGACGCCCGACGCGCTCGCGCTCGCGGCCGTGCTGGCACAGCCGTGGGCCGGGGTGGTGCTGAGCGGCGCGGTCTCGGCCGGGCAGCTCCGCAGCAACCTGGGCGCGGCCGAGGTGGGCTGGGACGCCGAGCTCGACGGGCGGCTGGCCGACCTGGCCGAGGACCCCGAGACCTACTGGGCCGGGCGCGGCACACTGGCCTGGGGCTGAACGCCCGGGGCCGGAGCGTGCCAGGCACGGCACACCCGCCCGGGGCCGGAACATGCCGGGCACGGCACACCGGCCCGAGGCCGGAGCGTGCGGGGCCGGAGCGTGCCGGGCACGGCACACCGGCCTGGGGCCGGAGCGTGCGGGGCGGGGGGCGTGCGGCGGTGCGGCTCGCATAGGGTCGAAACATGCGGGGCAGGACAGGGCACGCGACGCCCTGCCTTCTTGCCGAACACGCCTGCAGGTGAAACGTTCGGAAGTGGCCCTGCCGTCGAGCCTTGGGGGTGCCTCCCGGCCATGGACAACCAGATCACCCACCACAGCGACCACACCGGCGACGATCTGCCGAGGCTGCCGTTCGCGCGGAACAACCCGCTGGAGGTGCCGCGGATGTACCGCGCGCTGCGGGCCGTCAGGCCGGTGACCCGGGTCCGCACCCAGGCGGGCGACATCGCCTGGCTGGTCTCCGGCTACGAGGAGGCCAGGCAGGCCTTCGCCGACCCGCGTCTCGGCCGCTCGGCCCCCGACCCGGAACGCGCCGCCCGGATCTCCGGCTCGGTGCTGCTCGGCGGCCCGCGCGGCGACATCGAGACCGAGAAGGCCGAGCACGACCGGATGCGCCGGATGCTCGCCCCGGCCTTCTCCGCCCGCCGGATGAGCGCCCTCGAACCACACGTCCAGCAGCTCGTCGACGGCCTGCTGGACCACATGGCCGAGCTGCCGCCCCCGGTGGACCTGCGCCAGGAGTTCTCCCTGCCGCTGCCCGTGCTGGTGATCTGCGAGCTGCTCGGCGTGCCGTACGGCGACCGCGGGCACTTCAGGAAGCTGGCCGACGAGATGACGGATCTGAGCGATCCGGACCGCGCGGAGGCGGCGCTGAACGAGCTGGCCGGCTACACCCGCGGCATCCTGGTCGAGAAGCGAGCCAACCCCGCCGACGACGTGTTCTCCGACATGGCCACCATGGAGGCGCCCGACGAGGAGATCGCCACCCTCGCCGCGGGGCTGCTGTTCGCCGGCCACGAGACGACGGTCAACCGGATCGACTACGGCGTGCTGCTGCTGCTGGCCAACCCGGCGCAGCGCGACGCCCTGATCACCGATCCGTCGCTGACGGCCCCGGCCGTCGAGGAGATCCTGCGGATGGCGGCGCCGGGCAACCACGGCCTGCCGCGTTACGCCCACGAGGACCTGAGCATCGGCGGCGTGGCGATCAAGCGCGGCGAGGCGGTGCTCATCGCCACGACGGCGGCCAACCGCGACGAGCGGACCTTCCCCGACCCCGACCGTTTCGACATCGGCCGTCCGCTCGGCGACCCGCAGCTCGCCTTCGGCTACGCGGCCCGCTACTGCATCGGGGCGAGCCTCGCCCGGGTGGAGCTCCGGTCGGTGTTCGGCACCCTGTTCCGGCGCTTCCCCACCCTGGCGCTCGCCGTCCCCGCCGAGGAGCTGGTCGAGCGCGAGGCCTCCCTCACCGGGGGGTTCACCCGCATCCCGGTCACGTGGTAGCGGCCGGGTGAGCCCACCGCCCCGGCCGGGCGTCCTTCCGGCCGGGGCGCGACCGGACGTCCTTGCCGGGACACGGCCGGCCGTCCTTCCGGGTGGGGCACGGCCGGGTGCCCGGACGTGGTGGGAGCCGGCGCCCCCGGTCAGGCGTTGCTGGCCGCCCTCCTGGTGTTCAGCTGGTCGAAGCCGACCGCGACGAGGATGAGCACGCCGATGGCGATCTGGAGGTAGAAGGCGTTGATCGCCAGGAGGTTCCCGCCGTTGTTGAGGACTCCCATGATCAACGCTCCGGTGGCCGCGCCGAGGGCGCTGCCCTTGGCGCCGAACAGGCTGGCGCCGCCGATGACGCAGGCGGCGATCGCGTTGAGCTCGAAGCCCGTCCCGGCGGTGGGGATGCCCGCGCCCAGCCTGGACGCCAGCAGCACTCCACCGAGACCCGCGAGCATGCCCGAGATCGCGTAGACCGAGATCGTGACCATGCGCACCGGCACACCCGCGAGGCGGGCGGACTCGGGGTTGGAGCCGACCGCGTAGATGTACCGGCCGAAGACGGTCCGGGAGAGCACGAACCACATCACACCCGTCACCAGGGCGGCGATGAGGAGAAGGTTGGGGATGCCCAGGATCGTGCCGTTGGCGATCTCCTGGAATCCGGCCGGCAGGCCCTGGATGGTCTGGGCGTCGGTGGTGACCAGGACGATCCCTCGGGCGATGCCGAGCATGCCCAGGGTCGCGATGAACGGTGGCAGCTTCGCGTAGGTCACCAGCAGGCCGTTGACGATCCCGAGCGCGGTGCCGATCGCGACCCCGACCAGGAACGCCGGCCAGATCGGCATGCCGGCGACCAGGAGCTGCGCGGTGGTCGCGCCGGACAGGCCGAGGACCGAACCGACCGACAGGTCGATCCCGGCCGTCAGGATGACCACGAGCTGGCCGACCGCGATGATCCCGAAGATGGCGACCTGCCGGGCGAGGTTGGCCAGGTTGTTGGCGGTGAGGAACTCGTCGCTGGCGAGGGTGAGGGCGCCGACCGCCACGAGCAGCACGACGAGTCCGCCGCTCTCCCGTCCCGCGATGTCCCCCAGCGTGATGACCCGTCGTGGGGGCTCGGCCTCCGGCTTCCGTCCCGGTTCCGGCTCCCTGGCCCTGGGCACCGCCTCCGGCCCCAGCCCCTCGCCGGTCGGCGGCCGGCTGGTGATCGTGGTGGTGGCGATCGGTTCCCGCCAGATCAGCTTGGGCATCTCGGCTCACCTCTCCTGTCCTGGATCGTCTGGGGCCGGTGGGCCCGTGGCTCCCGCGCCCTCCGAGGTCGTCGGGGCCGTCGCCCCCGGCCTCGGAGCCCCTTCGCCGGAGGCCGGGGCCCCCTCGCGGGGCGCCGGACCCGCCGCCCCGATCACCGGAGCCCCCTCAGGCCCGGCCGGAGCCTCACCACCCCGGTACACCGGAGCCGTCTCCTCCGGCCGCGGGGCCCCCTCACGGGGCGCCGGGGCCCCCGCGCGGGGTGCCGGGATCTCCTCCCGGAGCAGCGGCTCGGCGCCTTTGCCGCCGCCGCTCGCCAGGCGGAGCACGTCCTCCTCGGTGGCGGTCCCGGGAAGCTCGCCCGCGACCGCGCCGTCCCGCAGCACGAGGATGCGGTCGGCGAGGCCGAGCAGCTCCGGGAGGTACGACGAGACCACGATGATGCCCAGCCCCTTGGCGGCCAGGTCCCCGATCACCGTGTAGAGCTCGCCCTTGGCGCCGACGTCGATCCCCTTGGTCGGCTCGTCGAAGATCAGTACCTTCGGCTTGGTGAGCAGCCAGCGGGCGAGCAGGACCTTCTGCTGGTTGCCGCCCGACAGCGTCGAGACCGGCTGCTCGTAGGAACCGGCTCGCAGCCGCAGGCTGTCGAGCAGCCGGTCGGCCTCCTCGACCTGCTCCCGGCCGGGGAGCAGGCCGCGCCGGGAGCCGCTGCGCAGGCTGGCGATGGTGACGTTCTCCCGGATCGACAGCTCCGGCAGCAGCCCGAGCACCTTGCGGTCCTCGGTGAGCAGCCCCACCCCGGCGTTCATCATCGTGCGCGGCCCGGACGGTTTCACGGGCTTGCCCATCACCTCCAGCTCCCCCGCCACGATGGGGGCGGCGCCGAAGATGGACAGCAGCAGCCCGCTGCGCCCCGATCCCAGCAGGCCCCCGATGCCGAGGATCTCCCCGGCTCCGACGTGCAGGTCGATGCTCGGCGAGTTCTCGAAGCGACGCAGTCCCCGCACCCGCAGCGCGGGCGTCCCGGCCTTGCGGTGGGTCTCCGGGTAGAGCGAGCTGATCTCCCGCCCGACCATCGCGGTGATCAGCTTGTCCTCGTCGTAGTCGCTGATCGGCCCCGCCTCGGACAGGCTCCCGTCCCGCAGGACGGTCACCCAGTCGCCGATCTCGAACATCTCCTCAAGCCGGTGGGTCACGTAGAGCATCGCTATGCCGCGCTCGCGCAGCCGCAGGATGTGTTCG
Organism: Streptosporangium sp. NPDC003464; assembly: GCF_053588315.1. Lineage (NCBI taxonomy): Bacteria > Bacillati > Actinomycetota > Actinomycetes > Streptosporangiales > Streptosporangiaceae > Streptosporangium > Streptosporangium sp. NPDC003464. Next base: position 66,700 of record NZ_JBSFPS010000014.1, read on the forward strand.
AGCAGCCGCTCCGACTCCGCCTCGGTCAGCGCCGTGGTCGGCTCGTCGAACACGATCACCTTGACGGAGTCCGCGGTCAGCACCTTGGCGATCTCCACGAGCTGGCGGGTGGCCGCCGGGAGCCGTTCCACGATGGCCTCCGGGCTGAGGTCCGCCAGGCCGACCTCGTCGAGGGCCTCCCGGGCGCGGACGCGCAGCCGGTTTCTGGCGATGACCCCGCTACGTGCCGGGAGGCGGCCCATGAACAGGTTCTCCGCGACCGACAGGTGCGGCAGGAGGCTGAGCTCCTGGTAGACGGCCTGGACGCCGGCCGCGCGCACCGAGGCCGGCGTCGGGGCGGTGACCGACCGGCCGTCGATCTCGTAGGAGCCGCTGTCGCGGCGCAGCGCGCCCGTCAGCACCCGGATCAGGGTCGACTTCCCCGCGCCGTTCTCCCCGGCCAGGCAGTTCACCTGACCGGGGACCAGGCGGAGCGATACGTCGGTGAGCGCCTGCACGGGGCCGAAGGCCTTGGAGACGCCGTGCAGTTCGACGACGGGCTCTTTCATCATTCCGCCCTCATCTCCGTCACTCCGCCTTCATCGTCGGCGGGTTGAGCAGCAGCTTCACGTCGGGCTCGTTCATGTTCCGCTTGTCCGCGACGACCGCTCCGGGGTCGATGTCACGCGGCGGGACGCGGCCGACCGTGGCCATTCCGGCCGCCAGGACGCCCTGGTATCCGAAGAAGTAGGGGTTCTGCACCACCAGCGCGTCGATGGTGCCGGCGGCCAGCGCGGCGTTCTCCTGCGGGTCGGAGTCGAACGCCACGACGGGCACGGTGTCGGTGACCTTGTTGTCCTGGATCGCCCGGGCCGCGCCGACCCCCGAGGTGTTGTTGTCGGCGAACACTCCCGCCAGCTCGGGGTTGGCGGTCAGCGCGTCGTTGACCTGGGAGGCGGCGGTGTTGATGTCGTTGTTGTTGTAGCGCTGCAGTGCCACCTTGACCTGCGGGCAGTTGTTCGCCAACCCCTGCTTGAAGCCGGAGTCCCGGGCGACCAGCGACTGGATGCCCGCCACGGAGGACTCGATCATGACACTGCCGCTCGTCTTGTTCTGCGCCTTGAGCAGCTCGCACATGCGCTTGCCGGCCTGTGTCCCGGCCTTGACGTTGTCGGTGCCGATGAACCCCTCCGAGGGGGTGGTCACGCGGCTGTCCACGGTGATGACCTTGAGGCCCGCCTTGCGCGCCCGGTCGATCGCCGAGTTCAGGGCGCTGGAGGAGTTGGGCGCGATGACGAGACCGTCGACGCCCCGGGAGATGGAGTTCTCGACCAGTTGCACCTGCTGGTCGATGTTCGTCTCCGAGGTGGGACCGAAGGTGCTCACCTTGAGGCCGAAGTCCCCGCCGGACTGCTTCGCCCCGGCGATCATCGTCTGCCAGAACGAGGAGTCGCTGGCCTTGATGATCACGTCGATCTTCTTGCCGCCGGCCGCTCCGGCCGCACCTCCGCCCGACGTCTGGCTGGCCGAGCTCGTCGCCCGGCCTCCCACCACTCCGAGCACCAGCGCCACCAGCGCGATGGCCGCGACGAGCGAGAGGGAGAAGACGATGCGTGAGCGAGCCATAACGACCTCCTGAAAACCACTCAGGGGGGATGCCGGCAGGCGTCTCAGGCGGCTGCCGCTATAGATCTACGGATGACGGACGGGTGCCGACGGCGCTGAGGGGAGGCACCTGAAGGATTTTTTCGTTCAGCAGAGACCCGTGATGGTCGGTTGCTTCCAGCAAAGCCCCGGAAGTGTTGCGCTGGAAACTAACAGGGGGAAAAGAAGTCATTACCTTCCCGCCCGTGCTCGACGAGTCCGCCTCCGGGCGACGGCGCCGGACAAGAGATAACGTCAGGGATGACAGAACCACGGGAATCGGGCCCGCCGTTCTCCGGACGGACCGTATGGACGCAGGGTCTCAGCACTCCGCTCCGCGAGTTCCTGCGCACCGAGACCGGCAGCGCCATGGTCCTGCTCGTCGCCACGCTGGCCGCCCTGGCCTGGGCCAACATCGGCCCGGCGTCGTACGGGACTGTCTGGCGGATGCCGGTCTCCATCCACCTCGGCGGCTTCGAGGTGTCGCAGGACCTGCGCGGGTGGGTGAACAGCGGGCTGATGACGTTCTTCTTCTTCGTCGTCGGGCTCGAGGCGCGCCGCGAGTTCGACATGGGAGAGCTGCGCGACCGGCGGCGGCTCGTGCTGCCGCTCGCCGCCGGCGTCGGCGGGATGGCCGTGCCCGTCGCGATCTATCTCACCGTCAACGCGGGCAGCCCCTCCGCGCACGGCTGGGGTGCGGCGATGTCGACGGACACGGCGTTCGCCCTCGGCATGCTCGCGCTGTTCGGGTCCCGCTTCCCGGCACGGCTGCGCACCTACCTGCTCACGGTCACCGTCGTCGACGACCTCGTCGCGCTCGGAGTCATCACGATCTTCTACAGCGAGCGGATCACGCTGCCGGCGCTGCTGGCCGCGATCGGGATCTTCGGCGTGATCCTGCTCGTCCGCGCCGCCGGCGTGCGCCGCGGCCTCCCCTACGCGCTGCTCGGCGTGGCGGCTTGGGCCGCGCTCTTCAAGTCCGGTGTCGAGCCCATCGTCATCGGCCTGGCCATGGGGCTGCTGACCTACGCCTCGCCGGTCGCGCGCGGCGACCTGGAGCACGCGACGAACCTCTTCCGGCTCTTCCGGGAGCAGCCGACACCGGAGCTGGCACGCTCGGCCAGCATGGGGCTCGCCTCGACGATCTCACCGAACGAGCGTCTGCAGCAGCTCTACCACCCGGGGGTGAGCTATCTGGTCGTGCCGCTCTTCGCGCTGTCGAACGCGGGGGTCACGATCAGCGGCGACTTCCTGGCGCGGGCGCTCACCTCGCCGATCACCATCGGGATCCTGCTGGCCTACCTGGTGGGCAAGCCGGTCGGGATCATCGGATCCTCGTGGCTGGTGACGTGGCTGAGCCGCGGCCGCGTGCGCCCGCCCGTCGGCTGGGCCTCCGTCACGGCCGCCGGCACGATCGCCGGCATCGGCTTCACCGTGTCCCTGCTGATCGCCACTCTCGCCTTCGACGGTCCGCAGCTGGAGGAGGCGAAGCTCGGCATCCTCACCGCGGCGCTCTGCGCGCCCCTCATGACATGGGTCGTCTACCGCGTGACCGCGCTGCTGCCCAAGCGGCGCCGGATCCGGGCGCTGCTGGGCACCTCCGAGAGCATCGTCGACCTCGCCGCGCCCGTCGACCCGGACCGCGACCACCTGCGCGGCCCCAGGCAGGCGCCGGTGACCGTGGTCGAGTACGGGGACTTCGAGTGCCCCTACTGCGGCCAGGCCGAGCCGGTCATCCGCGAGCTGCTCACCGACCTCGGCGACGTCCGTTACGTCTGGCGGCATCTCCCGCTGCGCGACGTGCACCCCGCTGCCCAGCTCGCCGCGGAGGCGGCGGAGGCCGCGGCCGAGCAGGGGGCGTTCTGGGAGATGCACGACCTCCTGCTCGGCAACCAGAACGACCTCCGGGTCCGCGACCTGATCCGCTACGCCGAGGAGCTCGGCCTCGACGTCGAGCGGTTCCGCGACAGCCTCCGCGGCCACGCCGGCGCCGGCCGGGTCGCCGAGGACATCGACTCCGCCGACCTGAGCGGCGTGTCGGGCACGCCGACGTTCTTCATCAACGGACGGCGGCACCACGGCGCCTACGACATCGCCACCCTCACCTCCGCCGTGCGGGCCGCCCGTGCGCGCGCGGCCCTGAAGTCGTGACCCCAGGGCCGCGCGCCCCCCTCCTCAGGGCCGGCCGGCCCGTCCTTCTCAGGACAGGTCGACCCAGTCGAGAGTCCGGTTGACCGCCTTCTTCCAGCCGGCGTAGCCGACGGCCCGCTGCTCGTCGGACCACTCCGGCTGCCAGCGCCGGTCCTCGTTCCAGTTCTGCTTGAGTTCGTCGGTCGACTTCCAGAAGCCGACGGCCAGGCCCGCCGCGTAGGCGGCGCCGAGCGCGGTCGTCTCGGCCACGACCGGCTTGGACACCGGCACCCCGAGGACGTCGGCCTGGATCTGCATGCACAGGTCGTTGGCGGTGACGCCGCCGTCGACCCGCAGGACGTCGAGGGCGACGCCGGAATCCTGCCGCATCGCCTCGACGACGTCGCGGCTCTGGTAGCAGATCGCCTCCAGGGTGGCCCGCGCGATGTGCGCGTTGGTGTTGAACCGCGACAGCCCGACGATCGCGCCCCGCGCGTCCGAACGCCAGTAGGGGGCGAACAGCCCCGAGAAGGCCGGCACGAAATACACCCCGCCGTTGTCACCGGCCTGCCGGGCCAGCGCCTCGCTCTGCGCCGCGCCGGAGATGATGCCGAGCTGGTCACGGAGCCACTGCACCGCCGAGCCGGTCACCGCGATCGACCCCTCCAGCGCGTACACCGGCCGGTCGGCGCCGAACTGGTAGCAGACCGTGGTCAGCAGGCCGTTCTTCGACCGCACCAGCTCATGACCGGTGTTCAGCAGCAGGAAGTTACCGGTGCCGTAGGTGTTCTTGGCCTCCCCCACCTCGAAGCAGACCTGCCCCACGGTCGCCGCCTGCTGGTCGCCGAGGTCACCGGAGAGCGCGACCTCTCCGCCCAGCGGGCCGGTGCGCCTGGTCGTGCCGTACAGATCCGGGTTGGAGGAGGGTTTGATGGCCGGCAGCATCCGCCGGGGGATGCCGAAGAAGGACAGCAGTTCCTCGTCCCAGTCGAGGGTCTCCAGGTTCATCAGCATGGTGCGGCTGGCGTTGGTCGGGTCGGTGACGTGCACGCCGCCGTCGGTCCCCCCGGTGAGATTCCACAGCAGCCAGGTGTCGGTGTTGCCGAAGATCGCCTCGCCGTCCTCGGCGGCCCGGCGCACCCCCTCGACGTTCTCCAGGATCCATTGGAT